>JAITKT010000056.1 GCA_031278225.1 Deltaproteobacteria bacterium | reverse complement strand
AACCGCGGGGGCGCTCCCCCCCCCCGGTCGAACTCCCGCGATTGTCGTTTTCGAAAACCGTTTTTTGACGCCGCTCCCGGCTCGTTTGGCGGGAAATTTCCGACTTCCGGCTTCTTTTCGACATCCCGAGGGAGCGACAATCGGTCATGATATCGCAACATAATAAATTAAAACATAATATTCATCACAACAACCGATGTTTGACGCCAATAAGCAATGATGACGTCTCTTTTTCGGCCGGGCGACGCGCCGAAAACCTTGCTTTTTTCCCTTCCATAAGGGAAAATAACGGTGGATTCCCTTGCCTTCGCGATGCCTTGACGAGCCTTGAAACCGGGCGATCGGACTTTTCCCCGGCCGGTTTCCGGATTCGTTCCGCCAAGGGCTTTCCCTTTCGGCATCCTCCCCTTTTCCCGTGTTTCTTCCCGCGAGACGGTTCGTTCCGCCCGTTTCGTTCTCCCCGGCCGAACCGTCCGGCGGGGACGTTTCGGACCTCTCTTCTCTTCGTTTCGTCTTCGTTTCGTCTTTGTTCCGAAAGTTTCGTAAGCACCGGAAGTTCCGAACGTTTTCCGCCTTCCCTTCGATCCGGTCGTCGGAGACGCTTTCCGACGCCGCGTTCGTCACCCCCGCGTCCGTTTTCGGGTTGATTTTTCGGCTTTCGCGTTCGCGATGACGTCAAAAATCCCTCCCGGTTTTTCCCCCGGAAACGTCTTTCCGATTTCGTGAAGAACAATCCCTTCGTCCGACGTCAACCCGACGTCAACCCGACGTCATCCCGACTTCGACCGACCGCGACCGAATCAACCGACCATGACGGACTTCAAGCGACCATGACGCCGACCCGGTCGCGAACCGTTTTTTTTCGAACCGAAAACCGATCCCTTCGGATCCCCCTTCCCATCATGCGGCTGACCTTCGAAATCAAGAGAACCGGCGAATCGCGCGGAACCTTCCGTCCCCTCGGGAAAGAGGAGTGGCTCCGGAGCAAAAGGGCCGTCCAGACTCTGTCCCTGGCTCGCGAAAACAAGGAGATGAGTCACGGGGACTGTCTTCGGGCCTGCGAGGCGATCCTGAAGGAAAATCCCCTGGACCTGAACGCCCTCTCCCTCTTGACGGACCTTTCGATCTCGTCCGCGAACCGGGGCGACGGGGCCTTTCCGGACCTTAAGACCCACTTCAGGCCCTTCATGGAACTCATGGGAAACTTCGGGGGGAAACTGGACACCGGGGACGACGGTTCCATAACCTTTCTCTCCTGCCATTACGCCCTGATTCTGGATTTCGTCCGGTCGGAGAGATGGGAGGAGGCCCTCGAAAATTCCCTCTGTCACAAGCTCTGGAACCCCGAGGGGGCCAGGGACGTGGAAACCTTCATAGGGAATCTGCAGCTCCTCCTCCAACTCCACGACGACGCCGAATACACCCTGGGCTCCCCCGACATACCGATGCCCGACGAGAACGCCTACGGGCTCGCCCTCTCCCAATTTCTCCTGAAAAAAACCCGCCCGGCCGCGGAAACCCTGAGGAAGGCCTTCCTCACGCAGCCCTACGTGGCGGAGATCATCGCGAACGGCCTCGCGAACCCCCCCGCCCTCTGGAACTTCCCCGACAACGAGGCGATCTATTTCAACGCCCTCTCCTACGCGAATCTCTATCTGGGGGAAAAAATTTGGGAAGGCCGGGAGGACGCCCTGAGCTTCATATCGTGGGTGCACCATCACCCCAAGACCATGCGGGAAAGGGCGGACGCCCTGACGCTCCTCCGGGAAACCCTCTACCTCAAAAACGACGAAAAACCCGAGAGGGACAAACTCCTCGCGAGGTATTACCTCGTCGCCGACACCCCCAACCCCGACCTCCTGGAAAGCGTCCTGAAACCCATAAGACGGGGGGGGAAAAACCACAGGCCCTGGGAGTTCTTCGGGCGCGACGGACGCGCGAAAACGGCGGCGGACCCGGAAAATCCCCGTCCCGCCCCGGGGGATTGGCGGACGCCCGGACCCGAAAATTTCAAAAAATCGCGGGAAATCGCCGAAACCGGAAAAACCCGCGGGATGACGACGGACGCGGAAATTCCCCCGGAAGGGGACGAACCCGCGCCGGGAGCCGGAAACGTCAACGTCCCCGGTGCGGATAACGGAGCTATCGGCGAAACCGGCCGAAAAGCCGCGGGCGACCGCCCCGAAGCCGTTCTTGAAAAAAGATCCGGCATCGGCGACAATGCCCCGAGATCCCCGAACCGCGCCGAAACCGGCCGTCGGACCGGCGCCGACCGCACTCCGCCCGGCATTCTCTTAAACTCCGTCCTCCGGAGTCCCATAGGCACCGTGAGCGCCATGACCCGCAAGCCCAAAGACAAAAACCATTCCGGGAGCCAAAACCCCGGGGACGAAAAAACATCCGCCAAAAACGACGGCGACGCCTCCGAAAAGAAGGCCCGAAACGCCTCGGACGCCCGAAACGACCCGGAGGACCCGGGCCCCGGGGAACGCTTCCGGGATTTTCCCGACGGCCCGGACGAATCATGCGGCGACTGCGCGGATTGCGAAAATTTCGACGAATGCTCCGAGGCGCCCGCGAAGGAAGACGTGGAATGCGTCGAGTGCGACGAGTGCGACATCGAGGGATTCTGCACCATTCCCACCACCCCCAAAATCCCCCCTTACCGCCACTGATCTCGGGAAGACCCGATCTCCCCGGAAACCGCCCGCCGACACCCCGGAGACTCCCGGCCGTCCGGCTCTCCCGGGGGCGGTCGCGGCCGCGCGGTTTTGTGTTATAATCGCCTTTTCCCGGCCCCGAACGTCCCCGAGGCGTTTCCTTGACGTTTCTTTGACGTTCCCGGGCGGCCCGGGAC
>JAITKT010000039.1 GCA_031278225.1 Deltaproteobacteria bacterium | reverse complement strand
CGCAGACCGGACAATCGGGGTTTTTGCGGAGCTTCACCTCCGCGGAGCGCATGCGCCAGGCGTCCAGCAACATCAACCTTCCGACGAGCGGCTCCCCGCCGCCGACGATGAGTTTTATGGTTTCGGCCGCCTGTATGGTTCCCAAAAGCCCGGGGAGCACTCCCATGACCCCGCCCTCCCCGCAGGAGGGAACCAGTCCCGGGGGCGGGGGAGAAGGATACAGACACCGGTAACAGGGACCTTCCTCCGAATGAAATACCGTCGCCTGTCCCTCGAACTGAAAGACCGAGGCGTAAACGTTCGGCTTCTTCAGAAAGACGCAGGCGTCCCCCAGGAGATATCGCGTCGGGTAATTGTCCGTGCCGTCGACGACGACGTCGTAATCCCCCGCGACGGCCATGACGTTCCGGGCGTTCAAGGTGAGGTTGTGGGTCCTTATTTCGAGCGAGGGGTTCAGGGCCTTCAAACGGTCTTCGGCGGCCTTGACCTTGGGACGGTTGACGTCCCTTTGGGAAAATATTATCTGGCGCTGCAGGTTCGAGCTTTCCACGAAGTCGTTGTCGACGAGACCCAAAGTCCCGACCCCGGCCGCGGCGAGATAAAGGGCCAACGGGCTTCCGAGACCCCCGACCCCCGCGACCAGGACCCTCGCGGCCTTGAGCCTCTTCTGCCCCGCGAGCCCCACCTCCGGAAGCAAAAGGTGGCGGCTGAAACGGGCCGTTTCCTCCGGGGTCAGGTCGACGAGTCTGTCGTCCGATATCGGTGTCATCGCGTCAATTCCGTCCACCGGCCCGTCCGCGGGCCAAGCCGTCGTCCCGTCCGCCGGCTATGGCGGGGACTATCATGACCGTCTCCCCGTCCTTCAGCGGGGTTTCGAGGCCGCCGACGTCCCTTATGTTGTCTTCCCCCGCGAAGACGTTTATGAATTCGCGCAGGGCGCCTTTTTCGTCGAACATGTGATTTTTCGCGTCGGGATGGGCGGAGACGAACCCCTCGAGGACTTCCGCGACCGTCGCCCCCTCGAGGCGAAGCTCCGCCTTTCCGTCGGTGAATCCCCTCAAAGCCGAGGGCACGAGAAGTCTGACCGTCATCGAACATCCTCCGTGAATGAAAATGGCAAACGTTTCGAGGGCGCGGGGGTCCCCGGCCGTCGGGGCGGGCAATGTCTCGCCCGCGGCTTCACGGCTCCTTGAATTCCAGGGGCTCGGGCTCGAAGGCGCTTCTGTCGTCCATGAGGATCCAGTTGGTGAATTCGGCCGCCTTCTTCCCCGCGACCGAGACTATGGCGTAGGAATAAAACGGAAGCGCGCGTTCGAGGTCCCGGGGGGAAGGAATCGCGGGATGGTCGGGGTGCGAGTGGTAGATCCCCACGACCTCCAGACCCAGGGCCGCCCCCTCCTTTTCCGCTCTCATGAAATCCCGGGGCTCGATGGAAAAGCGCCTCCGCTTGTCCTCGCCCACCCGGGCGTTCCGGACGGGCGCGATCCGGAGCCCCGTTTTCGCGAATCTCAAGGGGTTCCCCTTTTCGGGGGTCGTCGAAACGGTCCCCAGGATGAGCCCGCAGCACTCGCCCGGGTAGTCCTTTTCCGCTTCCGACCGAATGAAGTCCCTCAAAACCGGCGACAACGCGAGCATGGCGACCCTCTAATCCGCCGGACCCGCGAACAAACCGTCGGAGAGATAGCGGGAGCCGGAGTCGCCGAGAATGGTGACTATCACCGACCCCCGCGGGAGAACCCTGGAGAGTTTGACGGCTCCGGCGACGTTGGCCCCGGAACTGATCCCCGCGAGGATCCCGGAACTTTCGGCCAAGGCTCTCGCGAAGGCCCGGGCCTCCCGGGTGGACACCCCGATCTCTTGATCCACGAAGGCCCGGTTGTAGACGCCGGGCTTTATCGCGGACGCCGAGTGCTTGGTCCCCTCTATCCCGTGGAGGGGCGAGTCGGGCCATATGGCCGCGCACTTCACCCTAGGGTCCGTCTCCTTGAGTTTCCTCGCCGTCCCCATGAAGGTCCCGCCGGTCCCGAGAGAACTCGCGAAATGGGTTATCTCCCCCCCGGTCTGGGCGAGTATCTCGGGTCCGGTCGTTTCGTGGTGGGTTTTGGGATTCACGGGGTTGTTGTATTGGTCGGGGAAGAAATAGTTTTCCGGGTTCGAGGCGTACTCTTTCGCGGCCGCGACGAAGGCCCCGTCGGAGCTCTCCATGGGATCGGTTTCCACGATCTCGGCGCCGTAGGCGCGGATGAGTCTTTTCCGTTCCCCGTTGGCGTTGGCGGGGAGATAGAGCTTCACCCCGTGCCCCAGAAAAGCCCCGATCATCGCGTAGGAGATCCCGGTGTTGCCGCTCGTGGCGTCGATTATGGTCTTGCCTTTGGTGAGCTTGAGCGTCTCAATCCCGTCCAGGAGCATGCCTTTGGCCGCCCTGTCCTTCACCGAACCGGACGGGTTCAAAAACTCGGCCTTGGCGAGAATCCTCACCCCTCGGGGTTTGCCCGGAATGTTATCCAAAGAAAGAAGAGGCGTGTCGCCAATCAGATCCAAAACGTTCATGAAAATCAGCCTCGCTCCGGCGGGAAACGGCGAACCGAAGAAAATCCGAACCGGCCTTCGGTAACGTCCGATCGGCGAGATCGAGGAAAGGTCGCGAAAACTAAAAAGAAAAATCCGAAACGAAGAACGAAAAAATCGAAAATCCCCGCTCCCGGGAACCCCTTTTCGGGAAAACCCAAGGGCGAAATCCCTTCCCGAACGACGGATTGGGATTCTTTTTCCCACCGGTCCCGAAAGGATTTTTTAAGTTTTTACCACGGCGGACCGGAAAAATAAAGGTTCTTTTGTGTTAATAAAACGCGCCGTTGGCGCCCGCGGGATTAAAACGGACGCAATCGGGGCCTTCCGTTCCGAAAAAAAATTAATCCCGCGGGATTCGATGGCGGTAAAAAATTAATCGCCCGACTTTTTTCGCGAACGGTCCGTCCCCGGGCGCGCGTGATTTCAAGAGACCGGGGCGCGGATCCCCGAAGCGACCGGTTTTTCAAAACCGGTTCGGGCCGGGGCGCCCTCCTTCAATCCCCCCCGTCGCCCGTTCCGCCCGCGGAGTCCGCGGATTCGGCGACGACGACGACGCCTTCCCCCGTTTCCGCCGGGGGCGCGGGTCGCGGGTAGGGCGCGTCGCGGGCTCCCGAAAACGCTTTCGAAAAACCCGGACCCAAGAGAAACACCCGGGTCTCCCTGCGCCTCTCCCCGCGATCGCCCCCGAACCCGGCCTCGAAGGAAAAGAGCTCGCGTCTCTCGAGATTCCAGCGGTGGGTGACGTCGGGAAAGGCCAGCACCTTCGGCCGGAGGCCCCGTTCCGAGAAACTCCTTTCGAGCTCCGCCATCGTCTCGTCCCCGAAGTTGGGGCTCGAGCGGGTGTCGTGAACGATCAGGGGGAAGTTTCCCGGGTCCGGGTACGGGCCTCCGCCCTCGCCCCCCAGCCACTCCGAGACGAGCTTCGAGGCCAGGACCTCGCCGTCCCCGGGGAACGGTTCTTCGTCCCCGGGGTTCCGGGAAACCGTCTCGCGGTTCATGAGGCATATCACGGGGAGGCCTTTTTCCAGGGCATTTTTCACCTCGTCCCCGATGAGCCCGTAGAGGCCGGCGTGCTCGGCCGGGTCGGTGGCCTTTCCCGTCTTTTTGTTGCTTTTGAGGCGGTAGCCGGATTCCTTCAGGATCTGCCCGACCTTCACGTAACTCACGGGATGCCCCGCGAGGGAGAGCTCCCGGGCCAGATTTCTGGTGCTCTTGAGGGTCCAGGAGAGAACGGGTTTCCCCGGGGGAGAGTCCCCGTCGTCCATGAGGGCCTTCAAAAGCTCGGGAATCTCCGGGTCGGACTTGACGATGTTGGGTCTCCCGGCCCCGGGACGGCGTATCCGTCCGTCCTTGGCCGGGGGCTCCTCCAACTCCCGAATGCCCTTGCTTATGGTGGAACGGGAAAGTCCGCAGATGTCGCTCATGAGGGAGATTCCCCCGTAGCCCCATTTGCGGGCCTCGTTCGCGGCGTAGAACCGGCGTTCCCTTTCGGAAAGGGTCGGCCAAACTTCTTTCACGCGTTCTTCGAGTTTGTCTCGGGTTTCCATGATGCCTGGCCGAATCGTGAGGATTGGGGAATCGGAGACGGTGATTTGGGTTGAGCTTGTCATGACGCGACCATGCTTCCCCGGGCCCCGGCCGCGGTGACGGCCGCGATTCCCGTCCGTCGTCGGGGCCCTCCCGGGTCGGGGCGTTTCCTGCGGCGCGAATCGCGCGGGGCCAATCGACGGGATCAATCGGACGGGATCCGTCGGACGGGATCCGTCGGGCGGGGTCCCTCGGGGGCCCCGGCGAACCGCGGGGAGCCC
>JAITKT010000002.1 GCA_031278225.1 Deltaproteobacteria bacterium | reverse complement strand
GACCCTGTCGTCCGTGGCGGAAACCCTCGCCCCCGTGCGCGCGAAACTGGCCGAACTCAACCCTAATCTCGGCTCTGACTCGAGCTCCCCGCGACTGGTTCAGAGCCCCATAGCCTCCGGGATTTACTGAGGGCGTCCGCGCGCGCGAAACTGGCCGAACTCAACCCTAATCTCGGCTCTTACTCGAGCTCCCCGCGACTGGTTCAGAGCCCCATAGCCTCCGGGATTTACTGAGGGCGTCCGCGGCGGAAACCCGCCCCCGCGCGCGCGAAACCGGCCGAATTCAACCCGAACCCCGGCGCTCCCTCGAGTTCCCCGCCACCGGTTCGGAGCCCCGCGGCCTCCGGGATTCGCGGGGGGCGTAAGGGGGGATCGCGTCCGAAAAAAAGACCCGGACAAAGACCGATCGTCGAAAAGGCGAAGGGCCGCGGGGTTTTCCCCCCGGCCCTTCGCCTTTGATATGTTATCGCGCTTTTCGGAAGACAGAATCGATTTTAAAGTGTCATTTCACGTCGAAATAAAGGCTCGCCGTGTAAGAGCCCTCGTCGCAGACGTTTTTGTCGGGAATGTCTTCTTTGGTGTTGGCGGTAATTATCCAATTTCCCGACTTCAGGGGGACGAACTCTATGTAACCGTCCTTGTCCGTGGTGGATTCGTAGGAATAGACGCCCTTGGGAAGGCCGTTCGTCATGCCCCTCACGACGGTTCTGGGAAGCGGTTTTCCGTCGAAGAGGAGTTTGATCTTCACGGTGTCCCCGACCTTCAAACCGCCCGGATGGCCGTCCGGAACGAATTCCAGCTTTTGGGCCGCGAGCTGGGCGATCACCGCGTTGTCGGCCACTTGGCCCACGTCGACGTAGCTCTTGGCGTACATGGCGACCAGGCGACAGCTCGTGGCGCCCTCGACCTCGTTTTTGGGTTTTTCGGAGCGTCCGGCCGGGGAAGTCGTGACGTAGGTCGGCTGATACTCGGAGTAGGCGACGTAGCTTCCGTTCTCCAGCTCTTTTTCGCTCACGAAGGTCACGGTGTCGCTCGGATCTTTCGCGAAACTGCTCTTGTTTCCGTCTTTGTCGACGAGAGTCACCGCGGTGAAGACCGATTCCCTGCCTTCCGGAAGGGCCTCGGGATCGGGGAAGCCGTGTCCGTAACCCCGGACGACCGTCGCTTTTTGGCCGGGCTCGGCTTTTTTGACGCCGATCCAGTGGTCATGGGCGAAGGCCGCCGCCGACAGGGACAAAACGGCGATGGCCGCCGCCGCTTGAACGAAAAAAGTCCGTAATTTGGTTTTCGACATGTGCGAAAATCTCCTTCTCTTCGGGTTGTGAGGTTGTTGGGTTTTGACCCGCGCCGGTCGAAAAAGACGGGAACGGGCCGGGATGAAATCATGTTTCCGGATCGCGGGAGGCCGCCGAAACGGGCGATCTTTTCAAACCGCGGGCGTCCGCCGTTTCCCGACGCGCGAAGGCCCGCGCGGCCTTCCGCCGCGACCAAAGCGTTCCGCGGCCGCCGCCGGCGCGTTCCGCGGGCAAGCGGTGTCATGTTCGGGGACCGGGGAATCTTTCCGAAGCTCCCAATCCCGTCCTTCGTCCGGGGTCGTTTCGCGGGACCCCGGGACGCGGGAAAAATTTTCGGATTGTCTCGGATTTGCCCGACGTCTGATCGAATCCGCCTTCGAAGGCGGGACGTTCGGGGCGGGAAAATTCGTTTTTCCCCGCTTCCGGGCGATGTCTTTTCTTTTTCGCGCGCGCGTTCGTCGCGTCGAAACCCGGGCGTTCGGAGCCCGGGGACAAAGGGCGTCCGCGAGGGTCGGCTTCGGGTTTCGTTTTTCGGCGCGATTTCTTTTGTTTTACGATTCGACGCGGGAATTCGGGATTCGATTCGGGGCGACGCGGGTTTCGGGCGTCCCGCGCGGGCGGAATCCCTCGGGGACGAGACCCCGGTCGTCGTCGGCGTTTTACGTTCGTTTAACAAATACAAAAATCGGGGAAAACTGTCAAGACGCGTCGGGCGATCCGGCGCCGCCGCGAGCTTTCGATTATTCGCGGCTTTCGAGGGCGAAACCACAACATGTGGTCATGAAAAACGTCGGGGCCCGCCTTTCGTCGGGCGAAGTTCACGGGAGGCGCCTCTCGACGCGGACTTCGCGGGCGCCGGAAACCGGGTGTTCTTCCGAAGTTCCCGCGGGGCTTTGTTTTGAAGTCATCCATGGCGCTTCGGTCCGCGGCGCTTCCGGCGCCCCGCCCGGGAGGCCGAAAAAACGAAAGTCGGAACAGACGAAGCCGGAAGAGACCAAGGGGTCTTTTCCGGCTTCGTTCGGAGGAGAATCGGGTCCGTCGGACGAACCCGGATTTTTTTGTCTACTCGACGTCGATCCACTTCAAGGCGCGCGCGCCGGCCTTCTTCCAGCCGTTGTAGCGGGCGTTCTGTTTCACGGTGTCGGCCGAGGGCTTGAATTCGGTGTCAATCACCGAGACCTTCTTCACGTCCTCGAGGCCGGTCCAGTAGCCGGTCGCGAGGCCGGCCAGGAAGGCGGCGCCCAGGGCGGTGACCTCCAGAACCTTGGGACGCTCCACGACCGCGCCCAGGATGTCCGCCTGGAACTGCATGAGGAAGTTGTTGGCGCAGGCTCCGCCGTCGACCTTCAGGGTTTGGAGCTTGATGCCCGAGTCGGCCTGCATGGCCTCCAGGACGTCCTTGGTCTGATAGGCGATGGACTCCAGGGTGGCGCGGATGAGATGGCGGGAGGAGGTGCCGCGGGTGAGACCCACGATGGCTCCCCTGGCGTAGGGATCCCAGTGCGGGGCCCCGAGGCCGGTGAAGGCGGGGATCACGTAGACGCCGTTGGAGGTCTCGGCCTTGTTGGCGAAGTACTCCGTGTCCCCGGCGTCGGACACGATCTTGAGCTCGTCGCGGAGCCACTGGATGGCGGAGCCGGCGACGAAGATGGAACCCTCGAGGGCGTAGGAGACCTCCCCCTTGGGGCCGCAGGCCAGGGTGGTGATGAGGCCGTTTTTGGAGATGACGGGTTTGCCGCCGGTATTCATGAGCATGAAGCAGCCGGTGCCGTAGGTGTTCTTGGCCTGACCGTCGGAGACGCAGAGCTGTCCGAAGAGGGCCGCCTGCTGGTCGCCGGCGATTCCGGCTATGGGGATGCGGGTGCCGCCCTTTCCTCCGAGGTTGGTCTGACCGTAGATCGCGGAGGAGGGTTTCACCTCGGGAAGGAGGGACTTGGGGATCCCCAGGGTTTCCAGAATCTTTTGGTCCCATTCGAGCTTGTGGATGTTGAAGATGAGGGTGCGGGAGGCGTTGGTGTAGTCGGTCACGTGCACCCGGCCCTGGGTCAGGTTCCAGATGAGCCAGGTGTCGATGGTCCCGAACCTCAGTTGCCCCTTCCCGGCCTTTTCCCGGGCGCCTTCGACGTTGTCGAGGAGCCACTTGATCTTGGTCCCGGAGAAATAGGGGTCGAGGACGAGTCCCGTGTTCTCCCGGACGTAGGTCTCGAAGCCGTCGATCTTTTTCAGTTCGTCGCAGATCTTGGCCGTCCTGCGGCACTGCCAGACTATGGCGTTGTGGATGGGCTTTCCGGTCTCGGCGTCCCAGATGACCGTGGTCTCGCGCTGGTTGGTGATGCCTATCCCCGCTATGTCCTGGGTGGCGATGCCCTTGGCGGCCAGGGCCTCGGTCAGGGTGGAGCTCTGGGTGGCCCAGATCTGCATGGGGTCGTGCTCGACCCAGCCCGGTTCGGGATAGATCTGGGTGAACTCCCTCTGGGCGATGGAAACGATCTCCCCGGCCTTGTTCAAAATCACGGTGCGGGAACTGGTCGTCCCCTGGTCCAATGCGATGATGTACTGCTCGCTCATTTAAAGTCTCCTTAAGGACGGCCTTTGCCGTCGGCGCTCGCGGGCGTTGGCGGAAATCAGATGCTGCAGACCAGTTTTTTGCCGATGACCACGGTGTAGGTCTTGGCTCCCAACAACGCGCCCACGATTGGAGCTATCAAAGGCACGAGGAAGTAGGGAATCGTTTTGTTGACCGCGCTGATGGGGTACCCCGTCAGGGCGTCGGTGCCCCAGCCGGCGACCACGGCGAACATCCTGGGACCGAAATCCCTCGCGGCGTTCATGGCGAACCCGGTCAGGGGACCGAAGCTGGCGCCGATGAGGGCCACGACTATGCCTATCAGGAGGGGCGCCATGGCTCCCCTCGGGACCCCGTTCCCGTCGTCGGTCAGGGCCATGATGAGGGACATGAGGATGCCCGTGATCACGAGCTCCGTGAAAAACGCCTGGAGAATGGAGACGTTTTTCTGCGGGAAGGTGCAGAAGATGCCCACCAGGGAGGTCTTCGCGGCGGGGTCGGAGCCGGCGGCTTCGAGCGCGATTTTGAAAAGGTCGTAATAGAGGAAGTAGGCGACGGCCGCGGCCAAAAATCCCGCCAACATCTGGGCGACGATGTAGGGGAGGATCTTTTTCTTGTCAAAACAGCCGTAGATGGCCAAAGCCACCGTGACCGAGGGGTTCAGGTGCGCCCCCGACATCGCGGCGCAGATGTAGACGCCCATGGTGACGGCCATTCCCCACGTGATGGAGAGGTCCCACTGGGAAAAGCTCGACTTGTTCAGCACCATGGCGGCCACGCAGCCTATGCCGCAGAGAAGAAAGATGAAGGTGCCGAGGAATTCGGCGAGGTAAACGGAAAAATTGGTGGGTTTTGTTTCGGACACTTAGCGAATCCCCTTTCTTGAATGTTTGAATGAGAAAGTTGTTCGGACGCGTTATGGGTTTGCGAATGATGGAAGGGGCCTCACCCCGCGAGGGCCCGGGCCAGGACGGTCACCGGGTTTTCGCAGGGGACGCCCGCGGACATTTCTATTTGCATTTTGCAGGTTTCGCATTCCGAGACGACGAGTTCGGCCTTGGAATCCCTTATGTCGGAGAAGAGGCCCTCGCCGATTTTCTGGGCGGTCTCCGAGTTTTCCCGCTTGAACCCGTAAGTCCCCGCGATGCCGCAGCATTGGGAGGGAAGCAAAATTATTTTCAATCCGGGGACGAGTTTCAGAAGTTCTATGGAATAGGCCGACCAGCCCAATTTTTCCATGTGACAGGCGGTGTGGTAGGCGACCGTGATTTCGAGCGGCTTGAATCGCGGGGTTTTCCCCCTTTCGAGGAGTCTGTAGGCGTGGCGGGTCAAAAGGTCGAATTTGTCCCTCCAGGCGGCGTTGTCCACGCCCAGGACGTCGGGGTACTCGTCCCTCACGGTCATGACGCAGGTGGAGGACGCGCAGAGGACCTTGTCCGTTTTTTCGAGGGCGCGCTCTATCTCCGCCTTGTTGGCCAGGGCGTTCTTTTTCGCGTCGTCGAAAAATCCCGAGGCCATCAGGGGGACCCCGCAGCAGCGCTCCTCTTCCAAAAGCCTCACCCCCGCGCCCAGGGCGTTCAAAAGCCTCACGGAATCGATTCCCAGGGAGGGGTTGTTGTAATTCGCGAAGCAGCCGTGGAAGAAGGAAACGGTCTCGTCGTATTCGTCCTGGGGAGGGGCCCCGTTGAACCACCGGGACCTGAAGGTTTGCCAAGAGTATTTGGGGAAGGTCCTCCAGGCGGGGATCCCCAAAAATTTCTCCATGAAATATCTCGCGGGTTTGAGCCCGCACACGAAGTTCACCGCGGGGGCCAAAGACGAGCAGAGGGAGCCCGTGAAGTCGGTGTGGCTCAAAATCGCGTCCCTGGGGGAGAAGGACCTTTTGGCGTGCTTTTCCCGGGCCAAGGCTATGACGTCCCCGATCCTCACGTCGGAGGGGCAGGCCACCTCGCAGCGCTTGCAGTTGGTGCAGTGTTTGAGCGTCTCGTTGTAGAAGGAGGCGTCCCTGAGCCTCTGGCGCTCCCCGTCGGGGCCGCTCTGCTTGGGTCCCGCGAAGGCGGGGTTGGCTTCGCTCACCGGACAATATTCGGTGCAGATGGTGCACTTGGTGCAGGCCTCGAAATTGGTGTCGAGAAGAGGGTTTCGCATGGGTCACTCCCCTTTCGCGATGGCGTCGGCGGCGGCCAGGGCCGAAACGAGGGAGACGCCCGCCCCGCATCCCTCCCTGACCGGGTCGAAACCCCCGATGACCAGCCCCGCGGCCTTGAGGTTTTTGACCGGTTTTCCCTTCATGTAAGTCCCGAAAGAGGCGTCGACCCTGACCCCGAAGGTTGAGCTCGGCTGGGGGGCGAAAAAGTCCGGGCTGGACCAGTTTTCCCGGGGTCCCGGGGGTTCCGCGAGGTCGAGGTCGAAGACGGCCTCCCTCGCCCCGTTTCGGTCCGAAACGAGGCCGCGCCCGAAAAAACTCCCCGTCGCGAGGACGTAGTCCTTTCCGGAGATCGCGATGTCCCCGTGGTTCCGGGTGCGGACGTTCGCGATTTCCACCCCGTCCGCCGTCTCCCTCGCCTCGAAGCCCAGGACCTCGTCCTTGGGCATCAGAACGCCCCCGTTTTTCAAAAAGATCCGCGAAAGCTTTCGGGCGAGTCTCGCCCCCAGAAGCGAGGGGGTCATGGTCGAAATGAGCTTCACGGGTTTTCTCGCCCGAGTCTTCAACTCGTCCAGGAGGTTTTCCCTGTTCAGGCAAAGCACCGCGGGCATGAAGACCGCGTCGACCCCTTTGGCCGCCTCCCGCACGGCTTCCGCGAGGCGCGGCTTGTGTTCGGGTTTGTCCAAAATCCTCGCGATGTTTATGGACCGGAATTCGCTCGGGTTCGCCCGCAAGGTTTCGAGCGCGGGCAGGGTGAAAAAAACGATGACGGTCTCCGCCCCCAGGGCCCGCGGGCCCGAGGCCGCGATCTCCGGACTGAAGTCCAAAAAGTCCCTGACCGAGAGAATGGCCACTTTTTTCCAGGGGAAAACCGCCTTTCCGTCTTTCACGGGCACCGTCACCGAATCCTCGAAGGACAGCCAGGTGGGGATGAACTTTCCCATGGGGGAAAGGCGCAAATGGTTTCCCGCCGCGAGAGACCCCTCGGTCCTGAGTCCCCAGCGCGCGAAGGCCTTTTCCGCCCGGAGGGCCATGGCGAGGGTTCGCTCCTTCCCCGCGACGGAATAGGGATGCGCGGGCGCCGCGGCCGTCAGGGCGTCCAGGGACTTCTCCGGAAAAAGAACCGGGGACCCGTCCGGAAGGGTGTGGAGAAAATCCATGGACCCGGAGGAAAAGTGCATGGCGCTTTGCCCCGCGGATATGAGGACGCAACTCTTCCCGGCTTCGGAAAGACTTATGGCGGCCGCGTGTCCGGCCAACCCCCCGCCTATCACGACCGCGTCAAAACGCATGTCCGGCCTCCCTGTGAAGTCAAAAAAATCCGGGAAAGAAAAACCGAAAGGCGCGAAAGCACCGGAAAAAGAGCGCGCCGGACCCGACGCCGCCCGTTCAGCCCGGCGGCGCCCCCGGCGGGGTTTCCGTCGAAGCGGCCTCCCCCGGCGCCTCCCCCGGAACCCGCCCGGGTTCGAGGTCCGAGGGTCCTATGCCGCAGACTCCCTGGTAGAGCCACATGATGAATTCGCTTTCGCGCAGGGTTTCGCCCCAGGTGAGGGGGTGAATGCCCTTCCAGCGTTCGACCAAAAAAGAGGCCAGTTCGCCGGGGCAGCCGGAGGGGGGGCAGACCCCCTTGTCGGCCAGAATCCCCACGGCCCGGCTCATGCAGAGCTCCCCCTGGCAGGGGCCCATGCCCACCCTGACCCTGCGCCTCAAATCCGTCATGTTCCTCACGGCCAGGGTGTCAACGGCGTGTTCCACCTCGGCCGCGGAGACGAGCTCGCACTCGCAGACGAGGCTCGTCGCGGAAGCCCCCTCCGCCGCGATGTCCGTCGCCATGTCCCCGTGCCGGTGCACGATGGCGGCCTTGATGGTCGGGGGGAGGGGCGCGATTTTGCGGAGGATTTTGTCGGGGGGTTCGTGGGAGCCGGGGAGGGGAACCGAGTGGGTGTCGCAGGGGACGTTTTTCCCGAGTTTGCGGCAAACGAGGTCGGTCGTCATTTCGGCCATGAGGCGGTAAGTTATGAGTTTTCCGCCGGAGATGGTGACGAAACCCTTGAGCCCGTCCCTCGTTTCGTGGTCGAGAAGGACTATGTGGCGGGAGGTGCTGCGGCCCGTCTTGTCGTTTTCGTCGGCTATCAGGGGTCTCGAGCCGCAGTAGCAGCGGATCTTCCTCGCGGTCTCGATTTCCGGACAGAGGAGCGCGCCCTCCCTTATGAGGATGTCCACTTCCTCGCGATCGGAAACGGTGGTGTCGATCTCCTCGAATTTTATGGGGATGGAGGTCGTCCCTATGAGACAGACCGTGTCCCCCGGGACCAGGATGTCGGCGTCCGCGGGCTTGCGGCAGCGGTTTATCACGAGCCGGTTCAGGCGGTGCCCCAAGATGAGGAGGGATCCCCTCGTGGGAAACATCTTCACCTCCACCCCGGCCATGGCCCCGACGCGCCCGCCCCAGATGCCCGAGGCGTTTATCACCACCTTGGCCCGAACCTCGTATTCCTCCCGGGAAAGATTGTCCCTCACCCTCACCCCCGTCGCGACGGCGTTTTCGACGAGTATCCCCGTGACCTCGCAATAGGTGTGGCAAAGCGCCCCGTGACTCACGGCGTCCAGCATGTTCGCCACGGTGAGCCGGAAGGGGTCCACCACCCCGTCCGGGACCTTGACCGCCCCGATTAAGGTTTGGTTGGCCGAGGGCTCGAGTCTTTTCGCGAATTCCGGGTCCAGGGCCTCCGCGGAAATCCCCGCCGCGCGACAGGCGACGATGAAGTTCTTTTGGTACTCCAGGTCGTCCTCGGGGAGGGTGATGAAAAGTCCGTCGGTTTCCTCCACGCAATGACGGGCTATTTTGCGGAGGATCGAATTTTCCTTGACGCACTCCTCGGCCGAAACCTGGTCCGTCACCGCGTAGCGGGCCCCGCGGTGGCGACGCCCGTGGTTTCTGCCCGTGGCTCCCGTCGCGAGATCCCCGCGTTCGAAAAGGACGCATTCGAAGCCCCTGCGGGAAAGGTCTCTCGCCAGACCCGCCCCGGTGGCGCCTCCCCCGATGATGATCGCGTCCGTCTCCCGGACGCGCTTTCGGGCTCCCAGAAAGAGTTTCTCGTTGTTCATGCCGGCTCCCCGTCGGAAGAAGGTCCGGAAAAGGGAATGAGCCCGGTCGCGAGGGAAAGCCGGCGGCCGCGTGCCGCCTCAAAGCCCCGCGCGAACGAAACTTCGACCCTTGTGAAATTCATGTGAAATTCGCGCCGCGGTTCCGTCGTCCGCTCGCGATTCGGATTGTCGCGGGCGTATCCGCCCTTCCCGGGTAAAATCGAGACCCCGGGTTTTATCGGGCGTTCCGGCGAGCGCGTTTCGGCGCGCGCGCGCCGGGGCATGACATTGAGGTCCGTTCTCAAGATCCAAGGCCGCGGAAGCGCTCTTCGGTATTTACAAAACACGGAAACAACCGGTCAAATAATAAAATATTTCCCAAACGATTGCAAGCCCTCGCGCGCGAGCCGTTTTCGGCGCCCGGGGTTCTCGGGGGGGTCCGAAACCTAAAGATATTTTAGGAGAAAATAACCCATATTCCTCAAAAATAACCTCGCGCGCGTTTTTTCGCCAAAGCCCCCCGAACGAGGGGAAATCCGCGAACCGAAAAGGCCGGGGGCGGAAAACGGAAAAACCCGGAGCGTTCTTTCGGATTCGTTTTCGTCGCTTCCCCGGCGCCGCCCGTTTTTTTTGACGCGGGGACTTATTAAAAGTTACGAAAAAAGTTCCCGGAAAGAAAAACCGGCGGCCGAAAGAGCGAATTCGGTGAAAACCGCCGCGGGATGACGCGGGATGACGCGGGATGACGCTGGTTTCCCGCGAGTCCTCGAACATTCTTTCCCCCGGGCGGCCGGGGATTGATTCGCGCCGGGGACTTAATAAAAGCCGCGAAAAAAGTTTCCCGACGGGGGACCGGGCGGGGGAGCGAATCCCCCGGAAAAGCGGATCGCCCGCGAATCCGAAAAAAACAAAAAAAGCGTTCGGAAAATTTTTACGGGATAAAACCTCACCCGTCCGGGTTTTCGTCGAAGATCGGGGAGGCCTTGACGCCGGACTTGTCAAAAGTCGCGAAAAAAGTTTCGCGGCGGTCGGGAGACGCGCGAAATCGGCTCGCGACGAATCCCGAAACGAGGGTCTTCCGGCGGCGGCGGAAAGGCTTTTCGGGAGCGATTCGGACGGTCCCGGGTTTCGGGGGAAGGGGGCGAGGGCTTTTTCGTCGGGATTTCAAAAGACTTCCGGCCCGGTTTTTCCCGCGGGGCTCGCGTCGAAAACAACGCTCTTCGAGGGGTTTTTCGTTTCGGGAAATCGGGGTCGTTTCGGCGGTCCGTTAACATAATAACATTGTCCCGGGTCGAAAACGGATGAGATGACGGTCTTTTCGTCAATTTTTACAAATATTTTGCTTTTTTCCCCGTTTCGGGGACCGGCCGCCCGGCTTTTTCGTTTTTCGCCGTCCCCCGGACAAAGGAAAATCCACATGTTGAGTCATTTTCGCTTTGGATGCCACAATTTGTGGTTTATTGACTTTCCAATCGCGATTGTGTATTTTCAAAAAAATTTTTCGCGGGAAACGGCATGGTTTTACCCGCGCGCTTTTCGCCGCTCGGTTTTTTTCGCCCGCCGACACTCTCCCCCTTGGAAGTTTTTCCCGTTTCGGACGAAAACCGCTAAAAACATCCCGCCTTTTTTTTTATTTTTTTTCGGTCGGCGCCGACGCGTCGGACGCGGGCGATTCGTCGCCCCGTTCACCGGGGGATTCATGGGGGGACGAATCAAAAGAAATTCCGGACCCGACGAAGACGGGTTCGTCGAACGACTCGAGCGGCGCGCCCGGGAGGACGACCCCGAAGCGCGGCGCGCGCTCGGGCACGCTTACCTCAAGGGCATCGGAACGGACCGCGATTTTCGGAAAGCCGCCCGTCATTTCCTGATGGCGGCCGAGCGGGGCTGCGCCGCGTCGCGATACGAATACGGGTTGCTTTGCCATGCCGGTCGCGGGGTCGAAAAGAACAAGTCCGAAGCCGTCCGCCGGTTGACCGGGGCCGCCGGGCGGGGTCACGTCGAAGCCAAGGCTTTTCTCGGGATGCTTTACCTGACGGGCGACGGGGTCCGGCGGGATTTTCCGACCGCCGTCGCCTTGCTCTCCGAGGCGGCCGAAAAAGATTGCGTCGAGGCTTGTCACAAATTGGGATTGTGCCACCTGACGGGCCTCGGAACCCCGAAAAATCGCGAGAAAGCGGCCGCTTTGTTCGCGAGGGCGAGCGAGTCGGGTCACGCGGAGGCGACGCACCGGTTGGGAACCATGCTGATTGACGGCCGGGGGATCGGAAGGAATCGCGACAAAGCCCTGTCTTGCCTCAAAACGGCGGCCGAGTCGGGGAGCGCCGAAGCGTTGCGTTTTTTGGGGCTGCTCGCCATGGACGGCGTCGGCATGAAACGGGACGAGGGATTCGGGGTTTCCTGCTTGAAAAAAGCCGCGGAGCTGGGGCACGCCGCCGCGCTCGTCAATCTCGGGCGGGCGCTCCTCGAGGGCAGGGGAGGGGAAAGGGATTCGAAAAAGGCGGAGGGGTGTTTCCGCGCGGCCGCGTCCCTGGGATTCGCCGAAGGCTTTTACCGCCTGGGGTTGATGTGTCTCAACGGGGAAGGGACGAAACCCGACCCCGAAAAAGCCGCGGAGTACATACGCGCGGCGGCCGACAGGGGCCTCGCCGACGCCCGGTGTCATTACGCGGAGCTTTGCCTCAAAGGCGAGGGGGTCGAACGGAATCCCGAAAGAGCCGTCCGCTGGCTCCGAAAGGCCGCGAAGCTGGGCGACGTCATCGCGTGCCATTCCTTGGGCCGGCTTTGTTTTGACGGCGAAGGCGCGGAAAGGAATCGCGCGGAAGCGGCGCGTTTGTTCGAATTCGCCGCGAACGGGGGTCTCGTCGCGGCTCAGAACAGACTCGGGAAGCTTTACCTCGAAGGCGGGGAGGTGAGAAAGAACACGGAAAAAGGGCTCCGTTGGCTCGAGACGGCCGCCGCCAACGGTTCCCTCCCGGCCCTGACGAATCTCGGGTTGTTTTACCTCGGCGCCTCGAGGGAAGGGCCGGATTATGAAAAAGCGGCCGTTTATTTCGAGAAAGCCGCCAAAAAAGGCTTTCCGGAAGCGCGGTTTCATCTGGCCGAATGTCGCGAACGCGGACTCGGAGTGAAAATCGACGCGAAAAAAGCCGCCCCGCGGTACCGGAAGGCCGGGGACCCGGGCCGCGAGGAAGCCCCGGGAAAGCTTCCGAAAATCCCTTTGAACGGGCGGCGTCGATGACGGTCGCGCGCCCGACTTTTCGTTTCCCGACCCGTCCGCGCGTTTTCCCCCCGTGGAGAATTCGTTCGCGAAACGCGTTTGACGTTTGGGGGTTTTTTCGGGGGCGAATCCGAAGGGCGGGGGGCCCGTCGGTTCGCCCGCGCGGTCCTTCGCCTTTCAGCCGTTCAGTTTGGAGACGTAGGGGTCTTTGGCGCCGGTTTTCTCCAGTTTCGTTCTCGCGGTTTCGGCCTCGTCTTTGGTGCCGAAGCGTCCGACCCTCGTGGGGAAACGGGTGGCGGTGGGGTTGGGATAGTAATAGGCGTCGAAACCCATGTCCCGGTATTTTCTGACGACGCGTCTCGCCTCGCTTTCCTCGACGGGCGAAGCCACTTGCACGGTGAAGCTTCCGTTTCCCTCGGGGGCGCGGGGCCAGTAGCCCGGATCCCCGGAAGCGGCGGCCGCGGACGCCGCGGGTTTGGCGGGCGGGGTCCGGGTCGGGGTCGGAGTCGGGGCGGGGGTCGGGGCGGATTCGGCCGAGAGCTCCCTGATTGAGGAGGAAGCCGCGGCCTCGGCGAAATCCGCGGCCCGGGAGGAAAGGGGGTCGCCGTCGGACGTCAGGCGCGTTTCGGACGCCCCGGGGGCGAAGCTTTCCGCGAATTCGGACCCGTCCGGCGAATACGCGCCCGTCGCGCTTTCGTCCCCGGGACGCGCGGCCCGGTCGGCGGGGACCCCGAATCCGGCGTTTTGGGGGTAAGGGTATTCCCGCGTCGGGGGTTCGGGTTCCCGGAAGGCCTCGAGGGGGATGTCGCCTCCGGCGGTCAAAAGGGCCAAAGCCGCGGGCCGGGCCGGGGTTTGGTCGGCGGGGGCGGGGAGGCGTTGGACGGAGCCCCTTCCCACGAGAACCCCCAGGATGAAGATCCAGATCAAAAAGACCAGGGACAGGAGGAGCTTCACGAGCCACTTTATGGAAAGAACGAGGGAGTTCTCCGTCACGCGGCGGGGGAGGGCCTCCGTTTCCCGCGTTTCCGTCCGGGCCTCCCGCCGGGCTTCCGTCCAAGCTTCCGTCTTGGCTTCCGTCTTGGCTTCCGTCTTGGCTTTCGTCCCGGTTTCCGTCCGCGTTTCCTTCCGCGTCTCGGGGAGGGCCCCGGTCCCGGCGTTTCTTTCCCCGGCGCCGTTTTTTTTCGAAACGTTCGCGGATCCCGGGGATTTTTTTCCGTTTTTGGCGTTTTTCGGGGGGGCGTCCTTTTCCAGGAGCGAAGCGGGAAGGGGGATCGAGGGGAGGGCCCTGGTCGTTCCGGGAACGCTCAAAATCCCTCCGAGGTTTTTCACCCTTATGTGGTCGAAGAAGGTTATTTCCTCTTCCGGGTTCGCGGGGTTTCTCCCGCCCGTCGCGAAGGAGGCCATCCGCGCGCTTTTCGGATTTCCGGTCGCGGCCGCGGCGGCGGCGTCGAATCTCTCGGGAAAAGAAAAATTTTCGGGCCTCGGTTTTTTTTCCGTTTCTTTGAGCATGTTTTTCCTCGCCGGGGGGAAAAGCCCTCGATCCGTCGCGGCGCCGGGGAAAGCCCCCCGTTCAGTCCATGCGTTCGGGAACGCCCATCCCCAAAAGGGAAAGACCCCGTCCCGCGATCGCGCGGACCGCCAGGGCCAGTCGCACCCTGGCTTTCGAAAGTTCGGGGTCGTTTTCGTCGACCATGCGATGTTCCCCGTAATACCTGTGAAACATCCCCGCGGTTTCCGCGAGCCAGGACGCCAAAAGATGCGGGGAAAGGCCCGCGCCGGCGTTCCGGACGGCCTCCGGGAAACTCTCGAGTCTCGCCGCGAGGTCGATTTCGTCTTTTTCCCTCAGGAGATCCAAATTCGCGGGGCCGGGGTGTTTTTCGAAAATCGCCTCCGCCTTTTTCGCGACCTGAAAGATCCTCGCGCAGAGATACTGGACGTAGTACACGGGATTGTCGCGATTTTTGGCCTTCGCCGCCTCGAGGTCGAACTCTATGGGGGAGTCGTGGCTCTGGGAGAGGTAGAGAAACCTCGCGGCGTCCGGGGAGACCTCGTCCAAAACCATCTTGAAGGGCACGAATTCCCCGGCCCTCGTGCTCATTTTGACCGTTTCCCCGCCCCGGAGGAGCTTCACCAGCTGGTACAAAACGACCTTCAACTTTTCTTTGGGGTGCCCCAGGGCTTGAATCGCGGCCGAGACCCGGGCCTGATAGCCCCCGTGGTCGGCCCCGAGAAGGTCTATCAAAAGGTCGTGGCCCCTTTTGAGTTTGTTGTCGTGATAGGCGACGTCGGAGGCGAAATAGGTGTGGTCCCCGTTGCTTTTGACGAGCACCCTGTCCTTGTCGTCCCCGAAGTCGGAGGACTTGAAAAAGAGCGCCCCGTCCCGTTCGTACGTATGGCCGTTTTTTTTCAGGGTCTCGATGGCCCTCGCGACGTCCCCCCCGGCGTACAGGGACTTTTCGGAAAACCAGTTGTCGTAGCGGAGCCCGAAGTGTTCGAGGTCGCCCTTCATGTCGGCGAGGATTTTTTCGGCCCCGAGTTCCGCCAAGGCCGGGACGAGTTCCCCGTCGGGCCTTTCGAAAAATTCCGGGGGAAGCTCGTTTTTAAGCTCCCCGCTGAGGTCCAAAACGTAAAGCCCCTTGTAGAGCCCGTCCGGCACCTCGGCGTCGGGCGCGGGGTTCCGGAGGCGGAAGAGGAGGGAGCGGCCCAGGGTGTTAATCTGGTTCCCCGCGTCGTTCACGTAGTATTCCCTTTCCACCTCGTTTCCCAGGAAGGCCAGGATGTTCGCGACCGCGTCCCCCCAGGCCGCCCCCCTCCCGTGCCCCACGTGAAGGGGCCCCGTGGGGTTGGAGGACACGAATTCCACGAGGATTCTCTTCCCCGTGGGTTCGCCCTTCCCGTAATCCGCGCCCGCGGCGATTATTTCCCTCAAGGTTTCGATCCAGGCCTCCCTCGCGACCCGGAAGTTCACGAAACCCGGTCCCTTAATCTCAATCGCCTCGAAGAGCCCGGGGGCGTCCATTTCCTTCGCGAGGTCGGCCGCCAAAGCGAGGGCCTTGTTCCCCCCGACCCCCGCGTAAAAAGGCGCGAAGTCCTTGGAAAAGACCATGGCCGCGTTGGTGGAGAAATGCCCGAAGGCGGGGTTCGCGGGTTTTTCCACGACGAATCTTTCGAGACGCAAAACCGGCGCGGGACCCCGGGAGGGGTCGGATTCGGCGAGTTTTTTCCCGAGCGAGAGGAGGGCCGAGGTCACGGCTTTTTTGATTTTTTCTTTCAATGGGCACCGGCGCGAAAACTTGGGAGCGAATAAAAGAACGGGGGGCGGAAGCCAATCCTCAAAAGAGAAAATCCCTCGAGGGTCCCCCGACGTCGTCCACGTGATTCCTGCGGTTCAAACGGCCGAAGAGGCACAGGACCTCGTAGGGGTTTTGCCTGTGTCCCTTTTCCTCCATGTAAGGATCGATGACGTCCCCCCCGTCCTTGCGGGAGCCGAGGATTATCACCTCTTCCCCGATGGGCACGGTCGGGATGTGGGAGATGTCGAAGACGGAGAGGTTCATGCAGATCCTCCCCACGTTTTGGACCTTCTGGCCCCTCACGAGGACCTTCGCCTTTCCCGAGCGCGCGCTCGAGAGGCCGTGGACGTAGCCCATGGGCACCACCGCGAGTTTCATGTCCTTCGCGACCTTGAAGGTCCTTCCGTAGCTCACGGCCTGTCCCTTGGAGACGTTTTTTATCTGTATTATCCGGCTCGTGACCTTCATGACGGGCTTCAGGGACGCCAAGGCCGTCTCCACCGCCTCCCGGTTTTCGGCCTCGTCCCTGAGGAGGGCGGCGGGCTCCGGCTCCTGAGTCCGCCCGCCCGAACGCGCGAAGGTCCCGGATTCGGTCCACCCGTCCGTTTTGCCGTCCGTTTTGCCGTCCGGCTCCCCGTCCGTTTTGCCGCGGATCTCCCCGCCCGTCCTCGCGCGGGCCACCGGGAAGGGCGGGGGCGCGGCGGGAAAATAATAGCCCTCCGGGGGCGCCCTGAAGGTCTTAAGGGCCAGGAATCCGTCCCGGTCCCGTTCGAGGACGGGCGCGACCCCGTAAAGCACCAGACCCGGTCTGGACATCCCGTCGGGGTAATCGGGGTGGGCGAGCATGGCTCCCCCGGAAAGGGCGCTGTTCACGAGGGGTTTTCCCAAAATCGCCTCCGCCCTCCCGCAGAGGCTCCAGAAGCGCTCCAGCTGCCTCATGGCGTCGTCGTCCCCCACGGTCGCCAGGTGGGTCAAAAGACCCGTGACGCTCAGGTAGGCGTAGTCCTTGGACCTCTTTATGAAGTCCAGGGCCAGGTTCCAGGGGATGCCCAGGCGGTTCATGCCCGTGTCGACCTTCAAAAAGACCTTGATCCTCGCCCCGCTCTTTCCCCCCTGGATCCCCAGCGAGGCCATCTGGTCGAAGGCGTAGGCGAAGACCGAGAGATTGTTGTTGACCGCCTCCTGGATGAGGTTGTCGGAATCCAGACCCGCCATGACGTAGACGTCCGGGGCCGTCACCCCCGCCTTCCTCAGGGTCACCCCTTCCCTGACGTCCATCACCCCCAGGGTCTTCGCCCCCGCGGCGACGAGAGTCCTCGCGCATTCCACCAGCCCGTGCCCGTAGGCGTCCCCCTTCACGACCGCCATGAGAGGCCTGTTTCCCGCGAGCTTTTTCATGACGAGCCAATTGTTTTTGAGGTTGGCGAGGTTCACGGACGCCTGATTGAAGTCTCCCGATTGCTTGAAAAGTGCCATAAACCGCGAACGCCTCCCCCGAAAGCCCCCGCGGGGGTCTTCGGACAATGTGTTTTTTCCCGGGGTCAAAGCGAAAGCCCGAACGGGAAAATCCCCCCGGGGGCCGTCATTTCACGAAAAACACCCCCGGAAACGCGAAAAAAACGGAAAAAGCCATGGGACACATCTTATAACACAAATCCGTTTCGGTCAAGAAAAAATATAACGATGTTTTTACCATTTCTTCTTAAATTCCCACTTTTTCCCGATATCCCGTCATTTCACGCGATTTTGACTTAAAGGAACGTCATGAGCCCCCAATTACCCGAAAAAGTCATCATTCGCGATGATTTTAATCGTTTATAATCAAAATTAACTTATTTTAGCCCAAAAACACATGAATCACTCCCCCGCCCTCTCCCCCCGCCCCGGGTCAAAGCCCGAATTCGGACCCTGAAAAATTCCGAAAACCGGCGAAAAAGAGGCGCGACTCCCGCCCGGGGAAAGCCGAAAATCAAAGCGAAAAAGAAGAAAAAAGCCCCGAAAAAGGGTCCCCCCTTTTTCGGAGCTCGAGGTTTTCGGTGTTTTTCCCCGGCGGAGGCCGGTCCCCCCCCTCCCCGGATTTTTCTCAGGCCTCCTGGAGCCTCTTGAAGTCGAAATCGGGGTCTTCGAGATCAACCAAAGTTTCGGGGGAGATGACCGTTTTCTTCAGGGCCCGGGTCAGTTCCTTGTTTCCGACGGTGGTCCCCGCGTTCGTGAAGCCGACGAGGAGGCCCGCGCGATCGACCACGACCTTGCGGTAAAAGGACTCGGTTTCGCATTCCGCGAAGGGGAGTTTTTGGTCCGGGTCGATGTCCCCCGAGGCCACGAGGTCATGACCCGCGACCTTCAAGACGCTCGAGGGCACGGGCGGCTCGTAGGGAACGCGGTCCTCGGGCCTTTCCGCCGCGAGGTTGCGTCCGGCGGCGATGCCCTCGAGTCTGGCTATGGACCAGAGTCCCCCCTTCCCGTCGGGGGTCCTGGCGCAGTCGCCCGCGGCGTAAATCCCCCTGACGCTCGTTTCCATGTGCTTGTTGACGCGAATGCCCCCGTCGATCTTGAGGCCCAGGGTCTTCGCGATTTCGACGTTGGGGGTGACTCCCGCGGAAACCACCATGAGCGGGGTCTCGATGACTTCTCCCGAACGGAGGGTCACCCTCTCCAGACGCTCCTTCCCGTCGGCGGAAAGGGCCTCGGACTCCAGATGAAAGACCATGCCGTCTCTCTCCAAAAAACCCCGGAGTTTTTCGGAACTCTTCGGAGTCGTCTGGAAGGGAAGGATTCGGGTCGAGCGCTCGAGAACGTGCGTTTCGAGTCCGAGGGCGGTCAGGGCGTGACCGATCTCCAAGCCCAAAAGACCCGACCCCAGAAGGAGGGCCTTCTTGACCTTTTTGGCGTTGAAGTTCAGGTCCCAGGCGTCGACCATGGTCCTCACGGGGAAGATCCCCGGGAGTTTGAAGTCCGCGGCCGCCTTGGGGAAGAAACTCTCGGCCCCGGTCGCGAGAAGCATCCCGTCGAAGACGAGCCTGCTTCCCAGGGAGCCTCTGACCTGCATGTTGTCGAGGCAAACGTCGGCGACCGTCTCCCCGAGCCTGAACTCCAGCTTTTTTTCCCTGTACCATTCTTCCGGATGGACTTGGATCTTTTCCGGGGAGATCTTTCCCGCCACCACCTCCGGGAGCCGGGGACGGTAGTAGGGGTACACCCGCTCCCCGGAGAAGAGGGTGACGTCGGCCTTGGGGTTCGTTTGGCGTATGGTTTCCGCGGCGGAGATCCCCGCGATCCCCGCCCCGATTATGACTATGTTCATCCTCGTTCTCCGAAGGGTCCCGAAATCGATCGGGGGAGGGGTCGCGACGGGACGGCGGCGGCCGTCAGCTGACGCTCACGATCCGGTATTCCTCTTCGCCCCCGGGGGTCGTGAGGAAAAAATCGTCCCCCTCGACCAGGCCCGTCACGGCCCGTCCGATGGGCGCGGCGAGGGAGAGAAACCCGTTCTGCGGGTCCGACTCGTGGGGTCCGACCAGGGTGTAGGTCCTCTCTTCGTCGGTCTCCAGGTTCACCATGGTGAAGGTGGCCCCGAAAACGCACTTGGTGTAGGGCCCCTTGATCTCCACCACCCGGGATTCCCCTATCATGTTCTGCAGGGTGTTTATGCGGTTCATGATTTCGTTTTGGCGATCCTTCGCGGCGTGAAATTCGGCGTTTTCCGAAAGGTCGCCGTGGGCTCTCGCCTCTTCTATGGCCTTTATGACTTCGGGCCTGTCGACCGTCTGGAGCCTGTAGAGCTCGTCCTTGAGTTTGGCCATTCCTTTGCTCGTTATGGGTAGCTGACTCATTGTTCCCTCAAAATGATTGAAATTCGCGGGGGGCGCGCGACCCCCCGCGTTTCCGACGGGCGAAACCCGAAAAATCGAAAAAGCGGGAATCACCCGGGAGGCGAAAGACGAAAAAAACACTCGAGCGAACGCGCGCGGGCGCGGAACGCAAAACACCCGACCGGTCGTCGCGGGTCGGGTCGGTGAGGTCGCGGGGGGGATTGTCCGTCAAAAGGCCGTTTTCGTCCCCGGCCGCGGCCGCGGCGCCGGACGGATTCCGTTTCGTTTCGGGGGATTGTCGGCCGTTTCCCCCGCGAAACACCCCCGGGACGCGAGAATATATTGTATGGTCGGGGTCGCGGGGATTTCCCCCGGGAACTTCGAGGGGGGGTTTCGAAAAAACTTTAAAAAAGACCGCGGGGCCGGGAAAAGGGCGTTCCCGGGGCGTCGCGGGGGCGGGAGCCGGGGAATTTTCCCCTTCGGGGCTTGGCCTCAGTTGGGGTCGGTGGTCTCGAAGACGATGCGGTGGTCCACGAGATGCATGGAAGCGATTTTTCCGTTTATGATTTTCTGCTCCCCGAAGATGCTCGTGAGTTTCCAGGTGCCGTTCCCCTCGGGAAGCACCTCGTCCACCGAGGAAAGAAAGAGCTCCTCGTCGCCGTTTTTAGTGATGTACACGTTTGCTTCGCACATGTTTTTCTCCGGATGTGTTCGACTTTGAATGTCCCCGCCAAAATGTCCCCGCCGAAACGTCCCCGTTCGCGACGGCCCGGGCCGGCGGCGGGTTCTAGGGGATTTTTTCGGAAAAGGCCCCCGAAAGCCGTCGCCCGATCCGGTCGTCGCGGTCGTTCCGAATGATACCGGATTTTTTCGGCCGGGGCGATCCTCTTTCCGTTCGGATTGCCCCGGCTTCCCGAAACGTTTCCGGTTCTTCACGTTGCTTTCCCGCGCTTTCCGGGACGCCCCGGCCGGGGCCGTTTCACCTGTGGCTCTTGAGGATTTCGATGGCCTTGGCCACGAGGTGGGGGAGGGGCTCGCTCTGATATCCCGCCAGGACCACCCTCTCCAGGGAGAGGGGGATGAAGATCTTCAAAAGGTCGTTGTCCATGACGGCCCTGGCGATGCCGGGGGTTATTTCCCCCATCATGCTGTTCGCCCAGCCCACCGCCATCGGCGCGACCAGGGCGTTGGCCTTGGGGAGGGAGACGGTTATGGCGTTTTCCCCGGTCGCCCCCCTGTTGGCCCTGGCCTTCATCATGGCCTCGGTGGCCGTGGCGTTGGCCCCCAGGGCCCAGATTTCCATGGTTTCCTGGAATTCCCTGCGCAATTCCTTGATTATGGCGGAGCCTATCCCGCCTCCCTGGCCGTCTATCACCGCTATGACCGGGATTTGGGCCCCGTGACGCGAATCAATCATTTGGTCTCGTCTTCTAGTCTTTTATGGTCTTTTCCAACTTCGGAAAAGTGTCCGGGTTTCGTCGGTCCACGTACTTCGTTTCCCCGTTTCTTCTCGTGACGTTTTCGAAGATCCCGTCGTCGACCCTCACGAGTTTGGTGAAGCCCTTGTCCCGGAGCTCGGCGTCGAGGTTTTTCTTTTTCACCAGGGGGGCCGAGAGGACCCTCTCCACGGGTTTGCCGCACCAGGGACAGACGGTCAGGGGGAGGTCCCGGACGGGTTGTTCCCACAGGAAGGTCGGGACTTTGAGGCAACCGGGGCTCTCTTCCGGGCTCTCTTTCGGGCTCTCTTCCGGGTTTGTCGGGGAATGAACGTATTCGTAGACGGGCATGGGTCGGGACCCTTCGGGGGGTTTTTCGGACGCGGCTTCGGGGAGTCGTCCGAAGGGCGGGAAAACGTCGGGGGACGAACGGAAATTCGCCGGGAATTCAAGATCCGTCGCCTATTTTCCGATAATAGTGTAAAATAATTTTTCGGGTATTTCAAGCCGCGGGGGCCGCGGGGGCCGCGGGACCCGACAAACGCGTTCCCGAAAGGACGAGCCATGGCCCTTTTGAAAATGGCCATCATCGTGAGTGCCAGAAGAGAACTCATCCTGAGCGCCGGGGAAGTCCCCAGGGGGTCTCCCGGGGGCCCGAGCTTCGAGGTGGGGAAAGAGACCATCCAGACCCTCGAGGGACCCGCCTCCCTCACGGTGGGGATAGCCTCCACCGGTTCGGTCTATCTTTCCGGGGCCGAGATCGTGAACGTCGACTGGCCCTCGGACAGCCTCTCCCTCCACTGGTACCTCCCCGGGGAGGAAAACGAGGACGACGCGAGACCCGTGGACCTCGAAAAGGCGGGCTTCGTTCCCGCGGTCCTGCGAAGGGAAAGCCCCGAACCGGGAAACGTCTGGTACTTCAAGGTGGACGCCCGGGGGCCCTTCCGGGAGACCCTCTTCTTCGACAGCGGTTTCCAACCGCCCTTCAAGGCCCGGGACATCACCTTTTATCTCACGGACCTCGGAAACTACGGCTACAAGACCCTCATCCTCTCCAAACTCCTCTACGGCCACAAGGCCCCCACCTACACCGAGGGCGACTGGGGACCCCCCGAGACCATAGCCCAGGGGATTTTGGAAGAACCGCCCGAGGGGGAAGGGACGAAAGGCCCGGAAGAATCGGAAGGCCCGGAAGAATCGGAAGGGTCGGGGGACGGCCGAGCCCCGTGACGCCGAACCCCGGGGGCGATTGGGTTTCCCCCGTCGCGCTCTTCGCCCCGGGGGTTGATTTTATTTTAAATTATGAAATAATACGTCATAATTTCGTCGTTTGTTTTCAAGAACGCTTTTCCCGGTCCCGGGTCGCGGGCTTTCGACTCAAAGACTTCCGCCTCCCGACCCCCGACCGCTCACCCCCATCGGGAACCCCGTTCCCGTTTCCCGGGGAGGATTCATTGGATTCCATGGGGCGCCCGAAACGACATCCGAAAAGGCCGGGCTCTTTTCCGCCGCGCGAAATTCTTTGGCTCGGGGCCGTCCTCGCGGTCGCCCTTCCGGGCCTCTTTTTCGCGGGATGCGGCCTCTTCGGGTCCGGGGAGCCCAAGGCCAACGAAAGGGTCAGGAGCGAGGCCCCCGGCCAAACCTCAAGCCTCGTCGTGGGGAGGGACAAGGTCTCGGGAGGGGTGGCCGCCACCTCAAAAAGCCGAAGGGGCGCCTATTACACCGTCTGGGCGGGCAGTTACGCCGACCGGGCCCCCGCCGCGCGGGCCGTGGCCGCCCTCCAGAAATACGGTCTCGGGGCCTTTTCCGTCAAAAAGAATCTGGTCGAGAAATCCCTTCTCTTCGACAAGCCCGTGGGGGAATACCACCTGGTCCTGGCGGGCCTCTTCGGGACCCCCGACGACGCCAAGGTCCTGGGGTCCCGGCTCGCGGCCCAGGGGCTCATTTCCCCGAACTGGCGGGTGATACCCTCGAACAATCCCGCGGAGCTCGGCGAAGCCCGCGCCCAGACGGCTCCCCTCGTAAGGGAATCGGAAAGGGTCCGGAAAAGCGTGAGGGACAGGCTCGGGGGGAGCCGGAATCAAACCGCGCCCCGGGCGGCCGCGCCTTCCGGGGGCACGGCTTCCGGAAGGGGAACCCCCTCCATAAGCTCCGGGACCTCTTCCGCCCCCGCCCCCACGGGTTTCCAAAAATCCGTCGCGGGGCGCTTCGTGGGGAGTTACCGCGACGCCAACGCGGCCAGGGACGAGGCCAAGAGACTCACGGCCGCCGGCTGGCCCGCCTCGGTGGAGGAAGCGTCCGAGGGGGGCTCCCTCTGGCACAGGGTTTATTTGACTCCGCCCCGAAAGACGGAAGATCCGCGAACGGCCGCCTCGGCCGATCCGAGGGACATGCGGGCCAATCCCCAAACCCTCGCGAGGGCCCGGACCGCGGCCTCGAGGCAAAAGGGCATGGTGCTTCTGGTGGACGGATCGGGCCTCAAAGGGGTGTGGGGTTCCGTCAAACCCAACCGGGCCGGGACCGACGCCTCCTCCTGCGCCGGCTATTCCCAGGCGGGAAGGCTTCTCGCGTCCATGGAGCGTTTCATAAGCTACGTCCCCGACGCGGGTCAGCTGATGGCCCTGAAGATCTCGTCCTACACCGAACCCTCGGGCTTTTTCGACAGAACCTCCCTGTCCGTCCGCTCCTGGTGGAGCGGGGACGATTCCGCCCACAACCGCACGGATACCGTCTACGGTCCGGTGGTCTACGACAGAAACGACCTCCTGCGGGCCCTGAGGGGCGTGAAACCCGACGTGAGGGCGGCCCCCCTGACGCCGAGCCTCGAATCTTTCCGGGAACTCCATAACATTCCCGGGAAAAAGACCATAATTCTTTTTTCCGATTTCCGGTTTTCCGACAAGCCCGAGGACGCCGAGACTTCCCTGAACGCCCTGAAAACGACTTACGGTTCCGATTTGGATTTCCTCGTCGTCTACGGCGACGCCGACGGGGCGGGTTACGCCCTCGCGAACGAAATTTCCCGTCTGGGCGGCGACGGCGAGGCCTGGGACGGTTGCCGGCTCGTCTCGGACAATTTGTATTTCGAAAGGTTCGTGAAGAGGGTTTTCCGTCCCTGAGCCGAAAACGCCGGCCGAAAACGCCCCGGGGGAATTTTTCTTCCGCCCGCGGTTTTTTCCCTTCGCGCCTTCCCGCGATCCCGCGTTTCCCCGGGCCCGTTTTTTCCGGGCTCCCGCCTTCCCCCCGAAAATCAAATTCTTTCCCGCGCCGCGGGGGGACGGGCCCCCCGTTTTTCGCGCCTTTTCGCGCCGCGGCCGGTCCCGAATCCCCCGGGGACCCGTCCCGCGCGGCCAAAAATCCGACAATGGAAAAGTTGAGGACAAATGCCAGATCACACATACACGCCCGTCGGGTTCTTTTCCGGCGAAAAAATTCCCCTGGAAACGCACAAAGCGAGGATGGTGCAGCGGATATACCTGCGCCCCGTCCGGGACAGGGTGAGAATCATCAACGAGGCGGGAAACAACACCTTCCTCCTTCCCAACAGGGACGTCTTTTTGGACATGCTGACCGACAGCGGCGTGAACGCCATGAGCGAGGCCCAGTACGCGGCCATGCTGATGGCCGACGACAGCTACGCCGGTTCCGAGACCTTCTACAGGCTGGAAAAGACGGTCCTGGACTTCTTCGGGAAGACGCGCTTCCTCCCGGCCCACCAGGGAAGGGCCTGCGAGAACATCCTCGCCACCGCTTACGTGAAGCCCGGTCAATTCGTCGTCACGAACTACCACTTCACCACCACCAAGGCCCACATTACCCGCCTGGGCGGCAAGGTTCACGAGGCCTCCCGGGACGAGGCCGCGAAGACCCAAAGCGAGGACCCCTTCAAGGGGAACTTCGACATGGAAAAGTTCCGGGCCTTCGTCGACGCGAACGGGGCGGAGTCCGTGGCTTTCGCGAGGATCGAGCTGGGCACGAACCTCATAGGCGGCCAACCCGTGTCCCTCGAAAACGTCCGGGAGGTCTCGGAATACTGCAAGGAAAAGGGGATGAAACTCGTGACCGACGCGAGCCTCCTCGCGGACAACATTTACTTCATGAAGGTCCGGGAAAAGGCCTGCGAAAAAATGTCGCTCCGGGAGATCGTCCTCGAAATCGGCCGCCTCTCGGACATCCTGTATTTCTCCGGAAGAAAACTCGGCTGCGCGAGGGGCGGGGGCATCGCCACCTCGAACGAGGAGGATTACGGCAAGATGAGGGAGCTCGTCCCCCTCTTCGAGGGCTTCCTCACCTACGGGGGCATGTCGGTCCGGGAGATGGAGGCCATGGCCGTGGGCATCCGGGAGACCCTGGACATGGACGTCGTGAGCCAGACCCCCCTCTTCGTGGAGGCCCTGGGCTCCGAGCTCGTCGCGAAGGGCGTCCCCGTCGTGACCCCCTTCGGGGGCCTGGGTTGTCACCTTGACGCGACCCGTTTCGTCCCCCATGTTCCCCAGGACCAATACCCCGCCGGGGCCCTCGCCGCGGCCGTCTACATCGCGGCGGGCGTGAGGGGCATGGAGAGGGGCACCCTTTCCGAGCAGAGAAATCCCGACGGCTCCGAGCACCTCTCCAACATGGAGCTCCTGAGACTCGCGATTCCCAAGCGCGTCTTCACCCTCGCCCAGATAAAGTACGCCGCCGACCGCGTGGGCGGGCTCCGCGAGCACAGGGATCTCATAGGGGGCCTGGTCTTCGAGGAAGAGCCCAAGACCCTGCGCTTCTTCCTGGGGCGCTTGAAACCCGTCGGGGACTGGCAGGAAAAGCTCGCGGCCGCCTTCCTGAAGGACATGCCCTCGGGCCTCTGATCCCCCGCGGGCCCCCCCCGAAAATCGTCCGTTCGCGACGGCCGGGTGCCCCCGACAGTATATACCCGCTACGCTAAAGGCGGGAACTATCATTTCAACACGAAAAAACTCCTCGCGTGGCAGGAAAACGGCGGGGATCGGATGCGGAAGGGA
>JAITKT010000369.1 GCA_031278225.1 Deltaproteobacteria bacterium | reverse complement strand
CGAAGAGCCTCCTCCAGAAGGCCCCTCCCTCCCGGGCGAGCCTTCCGAAGTCCTCGTCCTCGAGCAAGGTCAGGCCCCCGCAGTCGGGGCAAACGCAATGAAGGCCGTCCGCGGGGGTTTTGGCCCCGCAGGAGAGGCACTCGTAAACCATCCGCCCGCCCGGCGCGGGAACCACGCGGTCCCGGACGTCCTCCGGGAAATCTTCGAGTCTCATGGTCGTCTCCGTCGAAAAGAAGAAGAAGAAAAAAAAGCTTTTCGGGGGGCGCGCGAAGGGAAAAAACCCCCGGGGCCCCCCCCGAAAAAAGGAAAAACCCGAAAGCCGGGGGAGCCCCTCCCGAGGGGACCTCCCGATTTCGGGCCGCGACGAAAGCCCCGTCCCCCCGCGCCGGAAGGCGCGGGGGGACGGGGGGGCCGTCAAAACAACGTGACCTGAACGAAAACCGCGGGGGAACGACCCTCCCGCGAATCGAAAGAAATCAATAGGCGTAAATCAGGATCAGGGAAACGACCAGGGCGTAGATGGCGAGGGACTCGATTAAGGCGAGACCGATCAACATGTTCACCCGGAGGGCTCCCATGAGTTCGGGGTTTCTGGCCATGCCGGTCAGGGCGCCCAACATGGTGATGCCCTGCCCGATCCCGGGCCCCACGACGCCCAGGCCTATTCCGATGCCCGAGGCTATGGCTATGTAGGACCTGGCGGAATCGACGGCGGCCGCCGCTTCCTGCGCCATTCCGGCGGAGGCGAGGCCGATGGTCGCGCCCAAAAGGGCGAGAACGAACAAAATGAATTTTTTCATGATTAAGCTTCCCGAAATATGGGTTTGGAATCCGACACCCTTTGTTCTCGACGAACCCGAAACGATTCGTTCGATCTTCCGAAATCCGGGCGTGGCGCCGCGCGGGACCAAAGGGTTTAATCCCGCGGGTTCGAATCGGGGCGAATCCGACCGAATCGGATTCGGGGGGCCGTCCTCAGTGTTCGTCCTCCATGGCCTCGGAGATGTAAATCATGGCCAAAAGGGTGATGATGAAGGCCTGCAGGAAACCCGTGAAAAGGCCCAAAAACATCATGGGGAGGGGCACGAAGAACTGCCCGGCTATGAGGACCAGGACCGCTATGACCAGGTCCTCCCCCAGGACGTTTCCGAAAAGACGGAAGGAGAGGGAAACGACCCTCGCCGCGTGGCTCACGATCTCCACGGGAAACATGAGGGGGGCGAGGACGGGGGTGGGGCCCATGAAATGCTTGAGGTACTTCAAACCGTGGACCTTGAAACCCATGACGTGGGTCAGAAGGACTATCATCAGGGCGAAGCCCAGGGTGGTGTTGAGGTTGGAGGTGGGGGAGAAGCTTCCGGGGATGAGCCCGTTCGCGTTGCAGAAGAAGACGAAGATTATGAGGGTGCAGCACATGGGAAAGAAGACCATGCCCTTTTTCCCCATGGTTCCCTCGTGGAACTCGCGCATGGCTCCCACGACGAGTTCGAAAAAGCTCTGCAGGGTCCCCGGGACCATTCGAATCTTCCTGGTCGCGAGAAAGCCCAAAACGATCAAAACCGCGGCGAAGAACAGGGAGTGGACCACGTGGGGATAGGTGTGGGCGAAATCCCCCAGTCCGACTTCACCGAGGATCCACACCAAGAGCATCACCGGATGTTCCATGTCAAGCCTCTCACGGGCGTTTGCCCCCGAATCCGCCGCCCGGAAAAGGGGCGGCCGCGCGCGACGTCGCGTCCGGCGCGGGGGAAAAAGAAAAAACCCAGGGGATTTCGGGGATTGATTCGAAAAGGAAGCGGACGGCGAGGGCCGCCCGCGACGCATTTTAACCCGGGTGCCCGCCGAAACGCAAGCCGCGTCAAAACCCGCGGGCCCGGCCGCCGGGGCCGGGGGCGTCGCTTCCCCCGTCTTTTCCCTCCCCCTCGCCCCCGCTTTTCCCCGAACGCGAGCCCCCCCGCAGCGGGTCCCCCCGTCGGGACCCGCGGCGGGGGGGCTTGACGGGATCCGAAATCCCGCGCTTGACTTTTAACCCGCGATCTCTGTATAAAGGATGAGGCGTCCCGCCGCGGCGGGGCGAGGGTTTTCCATTTTCTTTTCCGTCTTTCCGTCGCGAGCGGGCATAGCTCAGTTGGCAGAGTACGAGCTTCCCAAGCTTGGGGTCGCGGGTTCGAACCCCGTTGCCCGCTCCAAACGGTTTCCGTCCGGGACTTCCCGGCGCGCTCTCCCCCGGGCCCGCCCCGACAACCAAACCCCTTTTTCGAAGTGGGCTCCCGCCCGCTTTCTTTTTTATGGTGACCGAATCGGCGGGAAAAAGACGCGGGCGGGGGCTCCCCCGGAACCGGTCCCGACGCCTTGAGACCCCCGGGCGGCGAAGCCGCCGCGGGGACGCGCCCCGCGCCGTCCCGAAACCCCTTTTTTCCGCCCGGGTTCGCGACCGTTCGCCCGAGGGGGAAAACGAATTTTCCCCCCTCCCCCTCCCCCTCCCCCTCCCGCGGGGCGGGGAAGCGGGCGGGGCGGAAGGCGCGGAAAAAGAAGAACCGACAAGCAAGCCCTTCACCGTCTCAGGCCACCCAAAATCCCAAGGAGGATGCGAATCAAACCCGGCGACGGGGTTCGCGGAAAACCGATTTCCATGACCCAGGACCTTAAAAAAATCATCGACGACATATGCAAAGACAAGGGCTTGGACAAACAAGTCCTCCTCGAGACCATGACCGAGGCCATAAGCTCCGCGGCCAAGAGAAAATACGGCCAGAGCGACAACTTCGAGGTCTCCTTCAACGACGAGACGGGGGAATTCGAGGTCTTCAGATTCCACGAGGTGGTGGAGGAAGTAGAGGACCCCAAGACCCAGATCTCCCTCGCCGAAGCCCTGAAGCTGGACAAGGACTCCACGGTCGGGGACGAACTCGGCGTCAAGCTCGACACCCGGGACTTCGGGCGCATCGCGGCCCAATCCGCGAAACAGGTGATAATCCAGCGCATGAAGGACGCCGAGCGGAAGCAGGTCTTCGACGAGTTCAAGCACCGCATCGGAAAGATCGTGACGGGCTCCTTCGTGCGGAAGGAAAAAGGAAATAACGTCATCGTGAATTTGGGGAGAAGCGAGGCCCTCCTCCCCGTGACCGAGCAGATAGTCCGGGAAACCTTCTACAACCGGGGCGACAGGATAAGGGCCTTGGTCATAGACGTCCGGCAGGAGAGCCGGGGCCCCCAGATCATCCTCTCCCGCACCCATCCCGATTTCCTCACGGCCCTCTTCGAGGCCGAGGTCCCGGAGATCTCCGAGGACATAGTGAAGATAGTGGGGGTCGCGAGGGAGGCCGGGAGCCGCTCCAAGATAGCCGTCACCACCAAGGACAACGAAATCGATCCCGTGGGCGCCTGCGTGGGTTTAAGGGGTTCGCGGGTCCAGGGGGTGGTTCAGGAGCTCAAGGGCGAAAAGATAGACATCATCCCCTACAGCGCGGACATCGCCCACTTCGTCGCGAGTTCTCTCGCCCCCGCCGCGGTCCTCCGGGTCGTGGTGGACGAGGAGGCCAGATCATTGGACGTCGTGGTCCCCGACGAGCAACTGTCCCTCGCCATCGGAAGAAAGGGCCAAAACGTGAGGCTCGCCTCGAGACTCGTGGGCTGGCGCATCGACGTCAAGAACGAGGCCAAGTACAAGAGGTCCCTCAAAAACGGCTACCAGTCCCTCCTGCGCCTCCCCGGCGTGGGCGAGTCCATGGCCGATCTCCTCTACGAGGCCGGCTACGGCTCCGCCCGGGAACTGACCGAGGTCTCCCCCGAACAGATCTCGCTCGTGGAGGGTCTCGACG
>JAITKT010000480.1 GCA_031278225.1 Deltaproteobacteria bacterium | reverse complement strand
AACATGTTGAGGCTTTACCGAGACCGGGGCGGAGCCCGACGCTTCGCCCCCGATCGGACCCGCCGGTTTTTCCGGGGCCTTCTCTTTCCTTTCCTTTCTTCCCCCTTGTTCCTTTGTTCCTTTGTTCCTTTTGTCCCTTTGTCCCCCTCGCCGCGCCTCAAGCGGTGTCTCTCTTTCGGGGTTTGGTTTTCACGGCTCTTCGCGCTCCTTTCGTTTCGGTTTTTTTTCGTTTCGCGCGAACACACCCCCCGCGTTTTTTTGGGTTTACGCGGATTCGCGCCTCTCCCGGTTTGATTTTTTCCGTCGCTTCGCGCTCCTCTCGTTTTGTTTTTTTCGTTTCGCTCTTCCGGGGTTTTCGGTTTTCAAGGCTTCGATTTAATGGCTTCATGGTTCTCGCGGTTTTGATTTTTGTCGCTTCATGATTCGATCGTTTGTTTTGTTTCGTTGTTCACCGGCTCTTTGTTGCGTCGTTTTCGGTATCTTTGTTTCATTGTTCGCCATCTCCTTGTTTTTCGTTCATCGGGCATTTCTCCTTCACGCGATGATGGATTCAAGTTGGGTTTGTGTTTTTGTCTCGTTTCGATTCCCTTGGCATTCGGCGCCGGCGCCGAAGAAATTTCAGCGAATCTTTTTCGTCGTTTCGCGCCGAATGCCTTTTTTTGACGAAGCGGTCTTAATTTTAAAAATTTTTTTCGTTTCGCCTTCCGGATCATCCCCGTTTTCTCCCAAGGCTCCAAAGATTTTGAGGGAAAGGGCGTCCGCGACGGATTTACCCGCATCCCCCGACATTGGGAAAAATTTTTCATTCATCATGGATTCAACCCTCATGTCCATAGAACGCCGCGACAGCGTCCCCGCCGGGATGGTCGGAGCGACGGGCGCGAGCCCGCCGGCCTTCCCCGGGTTCGGGCCACCAAACTTTTTCCCCGTTTTCGCCGCGATGGCCGCGATGGCCGCGGTCGTCATGATTCTTCTCGCGGCCCCGGACGCGGGCGCCGTCGAATACCCCGTCACGGACGAGGTGAAGGCGAGCCTTCTGAGCAACAAGGTCAACGACAGGGACCTCGCCATAACGCTTCTGGGGGAAGACCCCGGACCGGGGGCGGGAGTCCTTCTCGCGGCTCTTTTGAACGGAAACCTTTATTATTCGAAAGACGACGAAACTTTTTTCGTCAGAAACGAATCGGCCGCGGGCTGGCTCTCCCTCCAAACCGGCGAGACCGTCGGGGAAGCCCCGGGGCTTAAAAAAGTCGGAATCAACAACAGACAGCGGGAGACCCTGGTCGGACTCGTGAACGGCAGGTCCCTCAAGGACCCCGACGTCAGGGTGAGAAGGGAGGCCTCGAGGACCCTCGCGGCCAACAACCCGCTCCCCGCCTCTTTCCTCAAGGAACTCGCGGCGACCGAGACCGACGGGAGGGTTCTCGCGAATTACGGGAAGGCCCTGGCCGTCATGAGCCTCAAGGACCCGGCGGCGACGAAGGAAGAGGTCCTCGGGGCCTTGAAGGTCTTGAAGGAACGCCTGACCCCCGAGGCCCGGGAGCTCATCCGCGAGAGGACCCTGGACGAAGACCCGGACGTGAGGCTCGCCGCGAACGGCGCCCTCGCCGGGATGGAAGCCACCCTCGAGCATCTGGCCCTCTTCGAGACGATCTTTTTCGGTTTGAGCCTGGGGTCGGTTTTGGTCCTGATCGCCATCGGCCTCGCCATAACCTTCGGGGTCATGGGGGTCATAAACATGGCCCACGGCGAGATGGTCATGCTCGGGGCCTACACCGCCTGGTTTTCCCAGACCCTCCTGCCCGGAAGGCCCGGACTCGCGTTGATTTTGGCCGTCCCGGGGGCCTTTCTGGTCGCGGGGCTCGCGGGGGGAATCATCGAAAGGGGGGTCATCCGCTTTCTGTACGCGAGGCCCCTGGAGACCCTTCTGGCCACCTTCGGGATCAGCCTCATCCTCCAACAGGCGGTCAGAACCTTCATCTCAACCAACAACAGACCGGTCGAAACCCCCGCCTTCATGAGCGGGAGATGGTTTCTGACCGAGCATTTCAGCGTGGCGCAGGGCCGTCTTTACATCATCTTCTTCTGCCTCCTGGTCTTTTTCGCGATCCTCTTCGTCATGAAAAAGACGAGACTGGGTCTCGAGGTCCGGGCCGTCACCCAGAACAGGGACATGGCGAGGGCCATGGGGATCAAATCCTCGAGGGTCGACACCATGACCTTCGTTTTGGGTTCCGGGGCGGCCGGGATGGCGGGGGTGGCCCTGAGCCAGCTCGCGAACGTGGGGCCCAACCTCGGGCAAAACTACATCGTGGACTGCTTCATGGTGGTGGTCTTCGGCGGGGTGGGAAACCTCTGGGGCACCCTGACCGGCGGTCTCGTCATCGGCATGGCGAACAAGTTCCTCGAACCCTTCAGCGGCGCCATTTTGGGAAAAATTCTCATCATGGTGGGCGTGATTCTCTTCATCCAACGCCACCCGTCCGGACTCTTCCCCCAAAAGGGAAGGGCCTCGCGGTCGTGAGGCGCGCCATGCGGACGTCCCGCCCCGCGAGCGCCGTCTTCGACGGGCCGACCAGGATCTTTTTCGTCCTCGCGACGGTCTTCACCTTGGCCGTCTCGGTCGGGAGTCTTCTTCCCGCCGATTCCCCCTTTCACGTCGGCGCCCTGACCACCGCGGTCCTGGGGAAATACCTCTGTCTCGCCATTCTCGCCATCTCCATAGATCTGGTCTGGGGTTACGCGGGGATACTCTCCCTGGGGCACGGGGCCTTCTTCGCCCTCGGGGGTTACGCCTTCGGCATGTACCTCATGCGCCAGATCGGGGACAAGGGGGTCTACGTCTCGACCCTTCCGGACTTCATGGTTTTCATAGGCTGGGAGAAATACCCCTGGTACTGGCTCGGGACGGACATGTTCTGGTACGCCCTCCTCCTGGTGTTTCTCGCCCCGGGTCTTTTGGCCTTTCTCTTCGGCCGGATGGCCTTCGGGTCGAGGGTCTCGGGGGTCTACTTTTCCATCATGAGCCAGGCCCTCACCTACGCCCTCATGCTCGCCTTTTTCCTGAACGCCCTGGGTTTCGGGGGCAACAACGGCTTCACGGATTTCAAAAGCATCCTCGGTTTCGACATCCGCTCGAGGGGCATGGGAACGGCCCTCTTCGTTATTTCGTCGGGGGCCATGCTCCTCGTCTATTTCGTCTCGAGGGTCATCGCCTCCTCGAGGCTGGGGCTGGTCCTCGTGGCCATCAGGGACAACGAGGCGAGGATTAGGTTCGCGGGCTACCGGGTGGAGCGGGTGAAACTTTTCGTCTTCACCCTCTCCGCCATGATGGCGGGGCTCGGCGGGGCGCTCTACGTTCCCCAGACGGGGATCATAAATCCCAACACCTTCGCCCCCCTCTTTTCCATAGAGATGGTCATCTGCGTGGCCCTGGGGGGAAGGGGGAGGCTCTACGGCGCGGTCATCGGCGCCTTCGCGGTCAACTGGTTGAAGTCCCTTCTGACCGGGCTCTTTCCCGACGCCTGGCTTTTCGTGTTCGGTCTCCTCTTCGTGGTGGTGACGGTGTTTCTCCCCGACGGGGTCGCGGGACTCTTCGGGAAAATCGGTTCCCTTTTCGCGCGGGGGAAACCCGCGGGGGAAGAATCCCGGGGCGACCTTTCCCCGCGGGACCTTTCCCAAGGCGACGCCGCGCGAACCGATGATTTCGGACGGAAATTCGAAGGGAAATTCGAAGGGAAATTCAAATCGGGGGAGGCGGGGGAAAATGGAATTCCCGACAACGCGGCCTGATCCGAAGGGGGTGGCGGCCGCGCTCCCCGAATGGATCCCCAAGGCCCAAAGGAAGAAAAAGTTCATTCTTTTCGTCGAGGACGTCACCGTGTCCTTCGACGGGTTCAAGGCCCTGGACGGACTCACCCTTTATCTCACCGAAGGGGAACTGCGCTCCGTCATAGGACCCAACGGGGCGGGAAAAACGACCATGATGGACGTTGTCACCGCCCGCGCGAGACCGGACTCGGGGGAGGTCTTTTTCACCGAGACCATAAACCTCCTCGAGAAGGACGAGGTATTCATCGCCCAGGCGGGGATCTGCAGGAAGTTCCAGAAGCCCTCGGTCTTCGAGTCCCTGACCACCCGGGAAAACATCGAGCTCGCCCTGAAGGCCAAAAAGACCGTGTGGTCGACCCTGCGGGCCAAGCTCTCGGGGGAGGACCGGGACTTTTCGGACAAGACCCTGGAACTCATCCGTCTCGCGGACCAAAGGCACAAACCCGCGGGGGCCCTCTCCCACGGACAGAAGCAGTGGTTGGAGATGGGGATGCTTCTGGCCCAGAAACCCAAGCTCCTTCTTTTGGACGAGCCGGTGGCCGGGATGACCCCGGGGGAGATCGAGAGGACCGGGGAACTTCTTCTGAGTCTCGAGGGGGACCACACGATCGTCTTGGTGGAGCACGACATGGAATTCGTGAGGTCGGTTTCGAGAATCGTCACGGTCCTTCATCAGGGAAGAGTCCTGGCCGAGGGGACCATGGAGGAGGTCGGGGCGAACGAGGAGGTGGTGAACGCCTACCTGGGAGGGAAACTCGAATGCTGAGGGCCGAGAAACTGAATCAGTTCTACGGGGAGAGCAACATCCTCCGGGATCTGACTCTCGAGGCCAAGAAGGGCCGGAACACCTGCCTCATGGGTCGGAACGGCGTGGGCAAGACCACTTTTTTGGGCTGCGTCATGGGTCTCGTCCCCGTCAGGACGGGAAAGATCTTTTACAAGGGAAGGGACATCACCGGTCTCGCCCCCGAGGCCCGGGCCCGCATGGGCATGGGCTACGTTCCCCAGGGGAGGCAGATCTTCCCCCTTCTGACGGTGGAGGAAAATTTGAAGCTGGGTCTTCCTTACGGGAGGTCCGGAAAAAAGAGGGAGATCCCGACTCACGTCTACGATTTCTTTCCGGTCTTGAGGGAAATGCTCAAAAGAAGGGGAGGGGACCTCTCCGGGGGCCAGCAGCAGCAGTTGGCCATCGCGAGGGCCCTGGCGACGGACCCCGAGTTTCTCATCCTCGACGAACCCACGGAGGGCATTCAGCCCAACATCGTCCGGGAGATAGTCCTCGCGACCAGGAGGTTCGCGGCCGAGTTGGACATGACGGTGCTGCAGGTGGAACAGAAGGTTCCCGTCGCGAAAACGGCGGGGGACGATTACGCGATCATGGAACGGGGCTCGGTCGCGGCCAAGGGGGAAATGAAGGACCTCGGTGCCGAGACCATCAAAAACTTTTTGAGCGTGTGAGGGTGGCGCTCCCCTCCCGAGACCCCCCGCGTCCTTCCCTCCCGGGGGAAGGTCTTTCGGGCTCCGTTTGGAAGGCCTCCCTGGACCTGGTCTTCGAGGTCCGGGCGGGCGCGACGGTTCTCGCCCGAAAGAGGGGTTTCGGCCCCTTGAGCGTCCAAAGGGTCTTCCGGCCGGAGGGGAGAAGCCCCTCGGGCGTCGTTCCCGCCCACGCCTGTCTCCTCCATCCCCCCGGGGTCCTGGTCACGGGGGACGAACTGGAAACCCGGGTTGAGCTCAAAAAAGGGGCGGAGCTGCTCCTCACCACCCCCGGGGCGGAAAAGGTCCACCGGGGAAGGCCCGGGGGAGGTCTTCAGACGAGGCGCTTCGCGGCCTCTCTCGGGGGCGACGGCGAGACCCTCGAATATCTCCCGTCCGAGACCATAGTTTTTTCCGGGGCGAGGGCCGAATTGTCCGCGGAATTCGACCTCGGAAAAAATTCGAGACTGATTTTTTGGAACGTCGTCACTTTGGGAAGGGAGAAAACAGGAGAAGTTTTTTCGCGGGGCAGTTTTTCTGAAACGCTTTCCGTCCGCAGGGACGGGGTTCCCGCGATGCTCGAGCGTTTCGGGGTCCCGGGAGCCGACGAGACCGGCCGCGGGAGAGAAGACGAAGAGAGCCGCGGCGGGGACGTTCGGGGAAGGGCCCTCGCGAGTCCCCTGGCCCTCGACGGAAAGCGGGTTTTTTCGCTTTTCGCGATGGTGGGGAGGGCGGGAAACGCGGGGGACAAAGAGGCCCTGACCCGGGCCGTCGCCATCGCCCGCGAAACCGCCGGGGCGTCCCGCGAAACATTCCCCGAACGGGTCGGCGCGACCCTCAGGGAAACCCCCGTCGCCCCCGTTTTCGTCGCCCGCTCTTTGGGCGACAGCGTCATGAGGGCCAAATCGCACAACGAGGCCCTGTGGAAGGTTTTGAGACCCGTCTTTTTGGGAAGGGAGCCCTGCCCCCCGGGGGTTTGGAGGACTTGAGGACGGTTTTTTTTCGGGAATTTCGCTTTTTCGCTTTTCGGACGCGGTTTTCGGTCGACAAAAAATTTTTTCCGCCGCGCGGATCGGGAGGGACGGATCATGGATTTGACGCCCAGGGAAAAGGACAAGCTCCTTCTTTTCACGGCGGGGCTCTTGGCCGAAAGGCGCAAGGCCAGGGGGGTGAAGCTCAACTTCCCCGAGGCCGTGGCCTACGTGAGCCTCTTCGTGCTCGAGGGGGCGAGGGACGGGAAGACCGTCGCCGAGCTCATGGGGGAGGCCCGGGACATCCTGACCGTCGGGGACTGCATGGAAGGGGTGGCGGAACTGGTCCCGGAGGTGCAGGTGGAGGCGACTTTCCCGGACGGGACCAAGCTCGTGACCGTTCACGAGCCCATAAGGTGAGGGCCCCCGGGCAAGCGGACCCGGTTTTCGCGAGAACTTTCGAATTTTCCGCGGTCTCGCGGATAAACCTTCGCGGAGGCGCGACATGATTCCAGGGGAATACGTTTTGAGGGACGAGGACATCGTCTTGAACGAGGGAAAAGAGGTGACGAAGGTGGTGGTTTCCAATCCCTCCGACAGGCCGATCCAGGTCGGAAGCCACTATCATTTTTTCGAGGTCAACGCCGCCTTGGGTTTCGACAGGGAGGCCGCCCGGGGAAAGAGGCTGAACATCATCCCCGGGACCAGCGTCCGTTTCGAGCCGGGCCAGGAGAGGGAAGTGGAGCTCGTTCCCTACGGGGGCCGGAAACGCGCGGTGGGTTTCAGGGGCCTTTGTTCCGGGGACTGAGGGATTCGGGCGGACAAAGACGCGCGTCCGACGGTTTTTCCCGTTGGTTTGTTTTTTCGAGGTGAAGGCATGCGGGTGAAAAGAAGCGATTACGCCGGGATCTTCGGACCCTCGGTCGGGGACAAGATAAGACTCGCCGACACGGAACTTTTCCTGACGATCGACCGGGATTTCGCGATCCCCGGCGAAGAGGTGAGTTTCGGCGGGGGGAAGGTCATCCGGGACGGCATGGGTCAGGGGCAGGACCCGCGGGAGAAGTGCGCGGACACGGTCATCACCAACGTCGTCATCCTTGACCATCTCGGGGTCCGCAAGGCCGACCTGGGGATGAGGGACGGTTTGATTTGGGCCGTCGGGAAGGCCGGAAACCCCGACGCGCAGGACGGGGTGAACGTCGTCATCGGGGCTTCCACCGAGATCGTCGCGGGGGAGGGACTCATCCTCACCCCCGGGGGCGTGGACACCCACGTCCATTTCATTTCGCCCCAACAGTGTTGGGAGGCTCTTTGTTCCGGGGTCACGACCATGATCGGGGGCGGAACGGGTCCCGCGACCGGCACCAACGCCACCACCTGTTCCCCGGGGGCCTTTCATATAAGGGCCATGATCATGGCCACCGACGGCTTTCCCCTGAATTTCGGTTTTTTGGGGAAGGGGAACGCCTCCAACCGCCGGGCCCTGGCCGAACAGATCGAGGCCGGGGCCGCGGGCCTGAAGCTCCACGAGGACTGGGGAACCACCCCGAGCGCCATCGACCACTGTCTCAAAGTGGCCGAGGAGTACGGGATCCAAGTCGCCATCCACACCGACACCCTGAACGAGGCCGGCTTCGTGGAGGACACGATCAAAGCCGTCGCCGGAAGAACCATCCACGCCTATCACACCGAGGGGGCGGGGGGAGGTCACGCGCCGGACATCATAAAGATGGCCTCTCACCCCAACGTTCTCCCCTCCTCCACCAACCCGACCCGTCCCTACACCGCGAACACGGTGGACGAGCATTTGGACATGCTCATGGTCTGCCATCACCTGAACCCCGCCATCCCGGAAGACCTCGCCTTCGCCGAATCCAGAATCAGAAAGGAGACCATAGCCGCGGAGGACATCCTCCACGACATGGGGGTCATTTCCATGCTTTCCTCCGACTCCCAGGCCATGGGAAGGGTGGGGGAGGTGATAATCAGGTCCTGGCAGACGGCCCACAAAATGAAGGTCCAAAGGGGACCCCTCCCCGGGGATCCGGAAGGTTCCGACAACTTCCGCCTCAGACGCTACGTCGCCAAACACACCATAAACCCCGCCATCGCGCACGGCATCGACAAGCGCGTCGGCTCCGTCGAAGTCGGGAAGATGGCCGACCTCGTCCTCTGGAAACCCGGCTTCTTCGGGGTCAAGCCCCACCTGGTCTTCAAGGGCGGACACATCGCGGCCTCCCCCATGGGGGACCCCAACGCCTCCATTCCCACCCCCCAGCCCTCCCGCTTCAGGCCCATGTTCGGGGCGTGCGGGGCTTTGGCCCCCGCGGCTTCCGCGACCTTCGTCTCCAAAGCCTCGCTGGATCTCGGGCTCGCGGAAACCTTGAGGGAAATGGGGGTGACGAGGGCCCTCCTTCCCGTCGCGAACGTCAGGGCCCTGAGGAAGTCGGACATGGTTTTGAACGACGCCACCCCGAACATCGAGGTGGATCCCCAGACCTACGAGGTGCGGGCCGACGGCGAACTCCTCGTCTGCGAGCCCGCGACGGAACTTCCCATGGCCCGGCGCTACTTTCTGTTTTGAGGCCACATCGATGCTGAACCTCACGAAAATCGCGGGAAACGCGAAGGACGGCCGAAGGGAGGGCCTCCGCCTGCTTCTTTTGGACCATGAGTCCAGAAGAAAGGTCCGCAAACTCGTCACCCTCGAGGACGGTGAGCGGGCGGCCCTGAGACTTCCGAGGGGAACGCGTCTTAAGGACGGGGACCTTCTATCGGGCGACTCGGGCGAGGTCGTGATGGTCGCGGCGGAACCCGAGGAGCTCATGGAGGCGAAGGCCCGAAACGTCCGGGAACACGCCGCGGCCGTCTACCACCTCGGGAACCGGCACGTCCCCGTCGAGATCGCGGAAGACCTGACCCTCAGGTTTTCCCCGTCCCCGGTTTTGAAGACGCTTTTGGAAAGTCTCAACCTGGAGGTGAGGGAGATCGAGGCCCCCTTCGAACCCCTCTTCGAAACGGCCGTCCCCCCGGGTCACGTCCACGACGATCCGTCCGGCTCCGCGAGTCAGCGCGAAACGAACCCCCGGGACCCGAACACGCGAGACGCGGGCCCGCCCGACGACGCTCCCCCGCCGGCGGAACGCGGGCCGGACGAATCTCCCTTCGGAAACGGGGCGATTCCGGCGGATGGCCCGGCGGACGGCCTCCCGTCGAAAAAAGATTCGCGCGAAGCCCGGGGCGCCGGTTTTTGAAGTTTGGTTTTGACGTTTGGTTTTCGACGACGGATTGGAAGCGTTTTTTTTGGGATTGGCCGGTTTTTTTCGGGAAAGGCGGAAGAGGACAATGAAAGAAAGCAAAGCCCGGGACGACGCGGCTCTCTTGAAACTTCTTTACCTTTCCTCGCCCGCGAGGCCCACCGGGGCCTTCGCCTGGAGCGGGGGGCTCTCGACCTTCGTCGACCGGAACCTCGCGAACGACGGAGAAAGCCTCCTTCGTCATTTGAGGGATCTGACGGATCTTTCCCTTTGCCTTTGCGATTTGCCGCTTCTCAAAAGGACCTTTCTGTGCGCCGCGAAAAAAGACCTGGACGGGCTTTTTCGCTGGAACTCGGTGTCGCTTGCCATCCGCGAAACCGGGGAATTTTGTCTGGAGGAAATCGAGATCGGGGGGGCGACGGTGAGACTCATGGAGGCCTTGGGCTTCGAAACGGGATTTTCGAAAGGGGAAGATCGCCCGCCTTTGGGGCGCGTCGCGGCCGAGGGCCTGTTCGCGTCGCTTCTGGGACTCGGGGAAGAGTCGGTCGCCTCTCTTCTCGCCTCCTCTCTCTGGTCCCGTCTCGAAAATCAGGTTTTGGTCGCCGCCAAGTGCGTCCCCTTGGGGCAGAGCGAGGCCCAGAGGGTCCTCTTGGAACTCATGGGGGACGTTCCCGGGGCGGTGAGGCGTTCGATGGCCTTGGAAGATTCCGAGTTGGGGTCGTCACTTCCGATGCTCGCGATAATGTCTTCCGCCCACGAGGAGAGCCCCGCGAGGATGTACCGGAGTTAGGGATTTCGGGGAGAGAGCGATGAACCTTTCGGAGAAAAGACGCGACGCGAAGGAAGAGGCGCTGAGAGTGGGCGTCGGGGGACCCGTGGGCTCGGGGAAAACCCGCCTCATCCTCATGCTGTCTCTGATGCTCAGGGATCGCTACGACATGGCCGTCATCACCAACGACATCTACACCAGGGAAGACGCCCTCTTTCTCTTGGACAGGGAAGCGCTCCCCCCGGACAGGATCATGGGGGTCGAGACCGGCGGCTGTCCCCACACGGCCATCAGGGAGGACGCCTCCATGAACCTCGGCGCGATAGACGAGATGTGCCGCAGGCACCGGGGTTTGGAACTGATTTTCGTGGAGAGCGGGGGTGACAACCTGTCGGCGACCTTCAGTCCCGAGCTCGCGGACCTTTTCATCTACGTGATAGACGTGGCCGGGGGCGACAAAATCCCCAGGAAGGGCGGTCCCGCCGTGACGAAATCGGATCTTCTGGTCATAAACAAAACGGACCTCGCGGGGGCGGTCGGCGCCTCCCTCGAGGTGATGGCGAGGGATTCGAAAAAAATGAGGGGGGACAGGCCTTTCGTCTTCACGAACCTCCTCACCGGGGAGGGCGCCGAAGAGGTCGCGAACTTCATAGTGAGGGAGGGCATGCTCCCCGAAAGGCGAATCCGAATCGAATCATAAACGGTCCTCGAAAACGCGTGAGGCCGCTCGGGCGGTCTGGTTTTCAAGCGCCCTTTCGCCCGGGCGAAGGGGATGAAACTCAAAACGTTTCCCAAATGATATCACGGAGGTTTAAAAAACAAGATGGAAAGTGCATTCAATGCGGGCGATAACGCCTTCATACTCGTGTCGGCTTTGCTCGTCTTCATCATGACGCCGGGACTGGGGTTTTTCTACGGAGGTCTCGGACGCCGGAAAAACGTGGTCAACAACCTGATGGCGAGCTTCTTCATCCTCGGGGCGGGCATGATCATGTGGGCCGTCATCGGCTATTCCCTGGCCTTCACGGGCAACACCTTGGGAATCGTCGGGTCCCTGGACAACTTCTTCCTCATGAGCATCACCAAGGACAGCCTGTCCGGGAGCATCTCGGAGTACACCTTCGTCGGCTTCCAGATGATGTTCGCCCTCATCACCCCGGCCATCATAACCGGAGCGGTTTCGGGGCGCATGAAGTTTTCCGCCCTGTTCATCTTCATCGTCTTCTGGTCCTTAATCGTGTACTATCCTTTGGCGCACATGGTTTGGGGCTCCGGCGGACTTTTGGGAGCGGACGGTCTGGGTTCCCTCGACTTCGCGGGCGGAAACGTCGTCCACATCTCTTCGGGCGTTTCGGGTTTGGTTTTGTGTCTCATCCTGGGAAAACGCCAGGGTTACGACGTCACTTCCTACCGCATCCATAACGTGCCTTTCGTGGCCCTGGGCGCGGCCCTTCTCTGGTTCGGCTGGTACGGGTTCAACGCCGGAAGCGCCTTGGCCGCCGACGGTCTCGCCGCCCACGCCTTCCTGACCACTTCCTTCGCCACGGCCGGCGGACTTCTTTCCTGGATCTTCATAGACATCCTGAGGAAGCGGAAACCGTCCCTCATCAGCGCCTGCACCGGCATCGTGGCCGGCCTGGTCGCGATAACCCCCGCCGCCGGGTTCGTTCCCGTGTGGTCTTCCATCATAATCGGCTTCACGGCCGGCCCGATCTGCTATTACGTGATAGTTTTCGTGAAGAAGTCCCTCAAGTTCGACGACGCTTTGGACGCCTTCGGCTGCCACGGCATAGGCGGAATCTGGGGTGGGCTCATGACGGGTCTCTTCGCGAGTCCCGCCGTCAACGCGGCCGCCGGAAACGGACTCTTCTTCGGCGAGTTCAAACAGTTCGGGGCCCAGATAGCCGCGATTCTGATCACCATCGCGATAGCCATCGTCGGTACCCTAATCTGCGTGGCCCTGACGCGTCTGTTCACCTCTCTGCGCGTCGAGAAACGCGACGAGCTCATCGGTCTCGATCTCTCCCAACACGGCGAGAATGCGTATCCATCCTTCACTGGTTTGGACTGACAGGAGGAAATGTAACAAATGATTAAAATTGAAGCCATAGTCCGCGAGGAAAAGCTCGAGGACGTGAAAGCGGCCTTAAACGCCATAGAGGTCAACGGCATCACCGTTTTCCAGGTGATGGGCTGCGGCAGCCAGAAGGGTTACACCGAGGTCATTCGCGGTTCCAAAGTGGACGTTTCCCTGTTGCCCAAGGTGAAGTTCGAGATCGTGGTCTCCTCCGAGGAGTGGGAGAAGAAGGTCATCAAGGCCATACAGGACTCCGCCTTCACCGGAAAGATCGGTGACGGGAAGATCTTCACCTACGACCTGAGGTTCGCCATGAGGATCAGGACCGGCGAAACCGGTTACGACGCCTTGAACTGACGGACTCCCCCCTTCGCCGAATCCCGGTTTTTCGGGGTCGGGAACACATTTGAAAAGCGGAGCATCCTTCGCGGGTGCTCCGCTTTATTTTCGCTCCCGCCGGCCCCCGTTTCGGGCGGGGGCGGTTCGTTCGGGGGGACGAAGGAAAGAAAGCGGACGAAAACGGAAGAAAACGGACCCGGCGCGGCCCTTCGGAATGTTTTGTCCCGTTTGCCCCGAAGGCGGAAAAGCGCGGTGAAAAACCCCAAAGGAAAGGCGCCCGTGACCGCCGGGACCGCCCGAAAGAGCGCGCCGGGGGGCGAAAGTCCAACGCGATTCAAAGCGCGGGAAGGGAAAACCAAAGCCTTCGAAAAATCCGTTTCCGGAAGTTTGACGAAAGGCGAAACCCGTCGGTTTCATCCCGGGAAAAGCGGACCCCGTCCGTTTGGCGGCTTTTCGAAATTCCGGGCGGGCGGTGACCGCGCGGCCGATTCCCGTCAGATTTCAAAGTTTTTGAAAAAAATTTCACGGAATAAAGATTATTTTCGAGAAAACAAATGACAACGAAAAGGCCCGCCGTTGTTCTTGTCTCCTTCAAACTCGCCGCGGATAAAGAGATTTAAAAAAATCGTCCGATGGTCGTTCTTAAATTCGGCGTAAGTGCCGGCATTTCCCGAAATTTTAATTAAAATAACCATGACGGGAGACTAAAGTTTTATTGACAATTTCAATAAACCGGGGTAACATTCCAAATAAGCGCTGAATCTTGATTTTCATCACAGTGACGTCGAGAACACCGCGGACCACCTTCTTTTCGCTTCTTTTGGCTCTCGAAAGGCGGTTGTTTATGGATACTCCCAAGCTGTACCTCGTAAAGTTTCAAAAGGATTCTTGCGCGCCGAGATACGCGTCCGAAAGCGAAACCGGCAAGCGCGACATGACGGATTCCGAGTTGAGGGAATTTCGAGCCATATATTTCAGGAAATCGCGGGATTTGGACGAGTTGAATTATTCCGTGGCCGACAAGTTGTCGATGTTGGATAAGGGCCAACTCACGTATTTCAACATATTGGGGTTTGTTTTGGGCCCCGCTTGGCTCGCGTACTTCAGGATGGAGAAAAGAGCCTTGTCGCTTCTTTTCGTCATCCTGACCCTTGACTTGTTCACCGTTTATTTTTTCCCCGAGTGGATTCCCTGGGTCACCAAAGTCATCTTTCTTTTGACCGGCCACTTTGTCGGACTCTTGGGTTTCAGGTGGTTGTGGAAACACAGTAACGGTATTTTAAACGAAATGTGGGAAGAGAATTCCGGGGACTACCGGAAGACCAGGGATTGCGTCATCAATTACCCTTCGATGAAATTGTTGGCGCTTCCAATCTTCGTCATTTATTTCACGGTCATAGTCGGCGGTTACGC
>JAITKT010000276.1 GCA_031278225.1 Deltaproteobacteria bacterium | reverse complement strand
GGTTTCCCTCTCCAGAAGTTCGAAGTTCGAGGCGGCGCGAAGGTCCGCGAAAAAGAGAAAGAAGTGCTCGAACTCCCCGGCGAGGCTCTCGTCGCCCCCGAGACCGGAAAAGAGATGGTCGAAACCGAGGGCCTTGACGTATTTGGCGAGGGCGTGGTGGGCGAGCCAGGTGACCGTGGCCAGGGGCGCGAGGGTCTTTTCGGCGAGAGCCGTCGTTTCGGAGAGAAGGTTTTCCGGCCCGAGCTCGAGGGGCCGGAATCTCCAGCCCTTGGCGTCGGCCAGGGCTTTCGCGGCGGGGGTTTCGTCGTAAGGGGTGCCGGAGGCGGAGGAATAAGCCGCGCAAAAGACGTCCAAAGGGGTCCCGAGCTCCCGGGCGGCCAGGGAAGCCACGGTCGCGGAGTCGAGTCCGGAGGAGATCGCGAAGGCGAAGCTTTCGTTTTCAAGGGATCCGAGTCTCAGGACCGTGTTTTCCCGAAGGGTTTCCAGATAGCGGTCCGCGGCCCCTTGAAAAGAGAGTTTCGGGGCTTCGGGGTCGAAGGAGAGGTCCAGCCAGGGGAAGGTTTCGATTTTTGAGGCGTTCGCGACCAGGGCGTGCCCCGCCGGCACCTGGAAAACCCCCTCGTGAAAGGTCCTGGCGTTGTCCCTGAAAACGTAACGGTAATGGGTGGCGAGAAAGTCGTGGAAGGTGTCTTCCCGTAAGGCCGGTCTCGCGGGAAGAACCTTGAAGAGGGAGGGGAGGTCGAAGGCGACCGCGACGGAATCGTCCGGGAGAGGGGCCCAAAAGAGGGGCGAGGCTCCGGCGGGGTCCCGCGCGAGGCGCAGGGCGTCCGCCTCCCCGTCGTGAAAAACGATCGAGGCGTCGGACTCGAAAGCGTTCAGACCCCGGGGGTCCCTCATGAGGGAGGCGAGGGTTTCGGGGTCGGGGGGATTGGGTCCCAAGATCTTTCCCCGAATCAGGAGGGTGCCCCCGCGGGTCCGGAAAACTCTCGTTTCCCAAGGGTCTTTCCCACTCCCCGGCCTCGGGGGGAGCGGGGGGGTGTCCCTTTCGCCGGGTCCGGGGAAAGGGATTCGCGACGCCCCCTTTTGTTTTCCGGGGGCGTAAATGGCGGCGTTTTCGCGAATCGCGAGGGGCATGGCGGGGATCCCGAGGGGTTTTCCGGGTTTTTTCCGGGTTCTTTTTTGGGGGTTTCAGTGTTTCTTTCGGGGTTGATTGTCGTCCCTTAAGTTTCGTCCCGAGAAGGGTTTGGGGAAGACGCGTCCCCCGGCCCGGGCGGGCTTGAAGGGGATTTCTTCGGTTTTCGCGGGGACGGGGACGAGACTCTTGCGGGCGAGGTAAGTTATCGTGTTTCCGGGAAAGGGGGGCGAGGGTGCCCCGGCGCCCGAGATCCGGTTTTTGGCGAGGGTCAGAAGGGCCTTCGCGACGTAAGGAACGGAGGCTTCCGTTTTCTTTCGGAAAAAGGGTCTCCGGTGGAGGACGAGTTCCAGGCCCAGGGAGGCGAATCTTTCGACCACCGCCCGGAAGGGGGGACAGACCCGGTGGAAGGGATGCCAGAGCCTGTGATTGGGGCCCGAGAGGATCGCCGCGGGGGACCGCGGGTTAATGAGGCCGCTCGCGAGGATGAGGCCCCCGGGGGCGAGGCGGAGGGCGGCCTTTTCCAAAATCGGGGCGGGTTGGATCAAATGGTCGAGGCTTTGGTTGAAGATGACGAGAACGAGGTCGTCCCGGGGAAAGTCGAGGTCTTCCGCGAAAACCTCCCGGACCTCGATTCCCCTTTTTCTCGCGAGGGCCGCGGCCGCGGGGTTGGGTTCGCAGGCGATCTTTTTGAGGCGGTCCGGAAGAAGGGAGAGCATGAGACCGGTCCCGCAGCCTATGTCCAGGATGGTCCCCCGGGGCGGGAGGAGGGGGAGGAGGGTTTTTACGTAAGTCTCGTATTCCGGGGCCCTTTCCTCGGCCCTTCGGACGGGGTCGACCATGTTTCCCCCGGGGTCCCGGGTCTTTTCGAGGAAGAGGGAAGCCCTCGAAAAAAAGGCCCTGGCCGCCTCGGGACCCGGGTGGGGATTCACCTGCAGGGTCCCGCAGGCGGCGCAGCGCTCGAGGCGATGGGGGCCGGGACCGGAAAAGGGGTCCGGGGGGGAGCCCCGCCCGAAGAGGAGGGCCGGCTTCAGGGGCCCTTTCCCGCACCAGGCGCAGAAGGGATCGCGGATTAAAGCGCGGTCCACAGACTGCCCCAGTGGTGGTTGGTTTCCCTGTCGGTCTCGAGGGTCGCGACCCGGGAAAGCCCCGTCGATTCGAGAATCGCGGAAAGGTCTTCCGGTTTGGTCACTTCCCTTCCGTATTCCTGGACATCCGCCCCGGGGAAGTGCTGGGAAACGAGAAGCGCGCCCCCCGGTTTCAGAAGCTTTTTCATGGCCGAAAGGGTTTCGAAAAGATTGTCCATGATGCCCCAGAGGACCTGGGCCAAGACCACGAGGTCGTAGGAGGCGGGGGCGAGAAAGGCCCGGGCGTCGCTCCTCGCGTCCCTCCTGTCCTTTCCCTCGCGTCTTTCGGGAAAGAGACGCCGGGGGGAATCCGTTCTCCTTTCCGCGACCGTTCTTCTCGCGGGGGCGAGTCTTCTTTCGCCCTTTCTTTTGTCCTCGCCCTCGTGAGGAAAGACGCCCTTCCGGCGGTCCGGGGCGGCCCTCCTTTCCTGGGTCGTTCTTCTTTCGGGGCGGCCCCTCCTGTCCGGGGAGGTCCTTCTTTCGGAGGGTCCCCTCCTGTCCCTTCGGCCCCTTCTTTCCTTTTCGACCTTTTCCTTTCCTTCGGCCAACACCCTGGGGAGCCCCCTGATGTCGAAGGCGAGGGCCTCGGGAACGTGTCCGGCCTTTTCGAAGCGGGCTTTGGCGAGATTGAGGGCGGTGGGGGAGATGTCGTTCAGGCACCAGACGAGATCGGGATTCTTTTCCCTCAGGGCCTCGAAGAGGGCGAGGGAAAAAAGACCCGCCCCGGCCCCCGCGTCCAAGACCCTCGCCGGTCCCGGGGTCGCGAGCGCGCGGGTTCGGGCCAGAAGAATCGCGGCCGACATGTCGAGTCTCAGGCCCAGGGCCTCGATGTCCCAGGGGTCGGGGGTGTTCCGGTACATGCCCTCGTAATCGCCCGCGTGTTTTCCGTCTTTTATGAAGTAATCCCGGTAATCGCGGGAGGGGTTTTCCTTTGTTTCGTTTTTTCCGGTTTCGTCCGCGGCGGCCCGCGATTTTTCGCGGCTTTTCGTTTCTTCGGTCATTTCGGTTTTGGTTCCTTCCGTCATTTTTTCAACGCGAGCAAGAGTTCGGCTGTTTTTCGGGCGGCGGCCGCGCTCGTTTCCGGGTCCGGCCCCGGGGAAACCGGAAGGCTCGCCACCCTTTCGGAAAAATCCTCCGCCGCGGGGAAGGTCCCCCGGGGGATCCCCAGGAGCTTCCGGTAATGGGAAAAAAGATGAATCGGTTTGAACATGACGCTCGTTCCGATGTTGAGGTCCGCAAGCATCTCCAGGATCCGGTCCCGGTCGGCCAGGAGGGCTTCCGTTTTGAAAAGGACCGGATAAAGGTGCCGGGAATGGGTCGTCCCCTCCCGCTCCTCGGGGAGGGTCGCGAGGTCGGGCAGGGCGCCCAGGTGCTTTTCGTAGAGCCCCGCGATTCTTCTTCTGGCCTCGGCCATGGCGGGGTACTTCCGAAGCTGCGCGAGCCCCAGGGCGGCCCCGAGGTCCGTGAAGTTGGTCTTGAACCCGAGTTCCCGGACGTCGTAATCCCAGGGGTGACGGCGGCGGGCGACCTTCCCGGGGGCGCCGGCCTTTTCCTCCCAGATCCGTCTCGCGTCCGAGATCCCGTAGGAAGAGAGGATTCGGGCCCTGGCCAGGAGCGCGGGGTCGTTCGCGGTCAAAAGGCCCCCTTCCCCGGTCGCGAGGTTTTTGGTGGCGTAGAAGGAAAAGGCGGCGAGGCGCCGGGGTCCGTCCTTTCCCCGTCCGAGGAGGGCGTCCCCGCCCACGAAATCATCCCCGATCTTGGACCCGAAGGCGTGGGCCGCGTCCTCGAGGATGTCCAACTTGAACTCCCTCGCGATCTCGTCGAACTTGTCGAGTTCCAGGGGATTTCCCCCGTAATGGACCGGGAGGATGGCGCGGACGGTCCTTCCCGTTCCCGCGCGGGCCCGTCTTCTCCCCTTGGGGCCGGGGACGCAGTCATTTTCGAGAAAAGCCCGCGCCTTTTCCGGGGAGAGGTTTCCCGTCAAGGGATCGACGTCCGCGAAAAAGGGGAGGGCCCCCACGTAAAGAATCGCGTGGGCCGTCGACACGAAGGTCAGGGGGGTCGTCACGACCCCGTCCCCCGGCCCGACGTTCAAAACCCGGAGCCCCAGGTGGAGGGCCGCCGTGCAGGAGGAGAGGGAGAGGGATTCCGAGGCCCCGATGAACTCCGCGATTTTTCTTTCGAAAAGCTCGGTCCTCGGTCCCTTGGTGAGCCATCCCGATCGCACCGCGTCCGCGAGTTCGAGGATCTCTTCTTCCCCCGCGAAGGGCGGGGAGAAGGGCAGGAATTCTTTCAGGGGGGCGGGGAGTTTCATCGGCCGACTCGGGAGGGGTTTATTCGGGGAGCGAATCCGGGGCGCGTCGGGGCGAATCGGAAAGAAAGCGAAAAAAATGGGGGAGGACCGGAAAAGCGAAAGAACGGGGATCGAAAAAGGGCGAAATCCGCTCCCCCGAAACCCGCTCCCGACCCTCGGATTATACTTGGGAAAGGGCGCGGAGTCCACGGATTGAGGGGGGATTCCGGGGGGATTCCGGGGGGATCCCCGGGCGGGGACCCGCGTCCCCGGGGCCGCGCCGACCCCGGAACCCGGTCCCCGGGGCCGGGGGTGAAAATCAGGCGTTGACGTGGGCCCGGGAATGGGGGTCCGGGAAGACGCCCCGCCGGAGGGCGTCCGCGATCTCCAGGATCCCCTCCCGGAGGGAAACCCGGGCCTCGAAACCCAAAACGGAACGGATCCGTCCGAAATTCACCCGGTAATCCCTCAGGTCCGGAACCCCGGGTTCAATCGTCATTTTAGCGTCGAGGGTCTCGGAGATGAGGTTTCCGAGGTCCCGGAACTTGACGTTCATGGCGTCGGATCCGACGTTGAAGACCTTTCCGTCCGCGAGGTCCCGGGGGGCCTTCAAAACCAGCCGAAAGGCCTCGGCTATGTCCCTCGCGTGGACGAAGGGCCTCCACTGTTCCCCCGAACGAACGACAAAGGTCTTTTTGAGGGTCGCTTCCCGGACGAGAAGGTTCAGGACGAGATCGAAGCGCATCCTGGGGGAGAGCCCGAAGGCCGTGCCCGGCCTCAACACGGTCGTCGCGGGACCCCGGATCCCCTCCCGGAGCTCCGCCTCCCGGGACGCGAGGATTCGGGTTTCCGCGTCGGCCTTGGTTTTCGCGTAGAGGGAGACGGGAAGGAGGCGCGAATCCTCGTCGAGATTCTCCCCGGGACGGTTTCCGTAGCAGGAGTCCGTGGAACAGAAGACGAATTTTTTGAGGGTCCCGAGTTGGGAAACCCGGTCCCGAAAGAGGATCGGGGCGTCGCGGTTAAGCTTCACCGCGAGTTCGGGATCCTTCGCGACCGCGGCGTCCCCCACGACGGCCGCGAGATAAACGACCGCGTCGACCTCGAGGGCGGCTTCGCGAAGGTCGGGGATCTTCAGCGCGTCCCCGACCGTCAGGGAGAAGTTCGGGTTGTCAGCGATCCGGGAAAAGTTTTGGGGCCCGTGAACGAAAAGGTCGAAGACCCTGACCCTCATCCCTTCCGCGAGAAGCTTTTCGGAGAGCACCTGACCCAAATAACCCGCGCCCCCGGCGATCAAAACGCTTTTTATCTCTTCGTCCATGATTGTCCTTTCGAAAACCCCGGGAGGGAGGGACGCCCCCCCAAAGCGGGACCGTTATGGGAAATTCCGCGAATGATACATAAAAAACGAAATCTTTTCCCCCCCCCCCCGATCGGGGTAAAATCAAAAAAAATCGAGGGAATTTTTTAAAAACGGGACTGTTTTGGTTTTTTCG
>JAITKT010000269.1 GCA_031278225.1 Deltaproteobacteria bacterium | reverse complement strand
ATCTGAGGGTGACCCACAGCTGGACCAACCCCCCGGCCGAGAGAAAGGCGGCGGCCGATTTGATGAAGCTGGGGGCGGACGTCCTGACCCACCACACCAACTCCTGGATCCCCCTCTTGGAGACCCAGGGGTCCGGGGGCTTCGCGATCGGCTACAACAGCGACATGAGGAGGCTCATCCCCAAAAACGTCATGACCTCCGTGGTCTGGAACTGGGAAGTCTATTACGAAAAGCTTTTTTCGAGCTTCCTCGACGGAACCTTCGACACCGTTCCCCACGTGGGGTCCCTTAAGGACGGTCTCGTGGGCCTCACCCCCTTCAACGAGCTCCTGACCCCCCGGGAGGCCATCCGTCTCGCGGAGGAGGAGAGGAAGCGTTTCGAGAGCGGCGAGGCCCGGCTCTTCTCGGGGGAGATGGTCACGAACGAGGGAAAGGTCGCGGGGGCCCCCGGGAAAGTCCTGTCCATCCCCGAGATCCTCGAGATCGACTGGTACTACAGAAACATAATCGTGGTCGAGGACCTCACCCCTTACCCGTATTTTTCGGGAGATTCGGGCGATTCGGGCGATTCGGGAGATTCGGAAGTTCCGAAGTTTCCGGGAGAATTCGACGAACCGCGCGTTTCGGACGATTCGCGCGCGCCGGGCGCTTTTCCCGAACCCGGCGAACACCGTTCTCTTGACGAAGGCGGCCTTTCCGCGGCCGATCCCGAGCCCGCGCCCGATTCCGATCCCGATTCCGATCCCGGGCCGTCCTGACGGGTTTTCGGAAACTCCCGCGACGTTTCCCCGAAATCCCCTCGGGTTCGGGACTTCCGGGGAGATTCGGGGATTGGCTTCGCGTTTCCCCGGCGGTCGCGTCGGGACCGTCGGGGCGTGATAAAATGTTCGCGCGGTCCGGACGATCGCGCGGACGCGCCCGCCATCGCCTCGCCATCCCCCGCCGAAACCGGCGCCGTTCCCCGCTTTCGGCCGATCTTTCGCGATCCGCGTTCCGGTAATCCCGTCCGCGGTCCTCCCCGGGGACGCGGTTTCCTCTTCTTTCCGATTCCCGCCCGCGGCGTTGTTTTTTAACAAAATTTTCACGGTTTTTTTTCTTTTTCTTTATTTTCTTCTTGTTCTTCCCGTTCTTCCAGTTCTTATTGTTCTTCCCGTTCTTCTTGTTCTACTCGTTCTTCCCGTTCTTATCGTTCTTCCCGTTCTTATTGTTCTTCTCGTTCTTCTTCTTTTTCTTCTTCGAATTTCCCCGAGGAGCGCGGGCATGTCCGAAAGCCGGTTCAAAAAGGCGCTTAAGCACGCGAGAGCGAATCTGGCGGAGTTGCTCTTCGCGGCCCTGGCCTTTCTCGCCATGGACCTCGCGGGGTATTTTCTCATGAGCGACATGGTGAAGAAGAACATCGAGGTCAAGGCCGAGGACTCCCTTTTGAAGGCCGAGGCCTATTTCAGGGCGGGTTTGAGCGAGGCGGACGCCCTTTTGGAAAACTCGGTCTTCGACATAACCATGCTCATCGAGTCCGGGGCCACCATGGACGAGCTCCGGGGAAGGCTCATCTGGGAAACGGACTGGCTCCTGAGGGGGGAGAGGCTCCACTTCAAATATCACGGAATCTTCGGGACCATCGACGACGATTTCGTGGACACCCTGGGCTACCTCAAGAACCGGGGCTACCTGCCCCAGAGGACCAAATGGTTCGACGCGGCCCTGAGGACCTCGGGGGAGGAGATCGTCTACACGGACCCCTACCCGGACCCCGTGAACGGGAGGCTCATCACGAGCCTCGTCAAGAACTTCCGGGGGAGCGCGGGGAAACGCCTCGGGTTTCTCGTCATGAACATGGACATGGAACTCTTCGCGGATTACGCCCTGGGCCTCATGACCGACCGCGGGGTCTATCCCATGGTCCTGAACCAGTATCTGGGGGTGGTGGCCCATCCCGACGAGTCCTTCGTGGGGAAGAGCCTGAGGGAGATCTCCCCCGACCACGCCAAACTCTACGACGAGCTCGCGGCCGCGACCGAGACCAGGGGGGCGGTCAGGATGGAAAGCCTGGGCGGTCACGCTTCCGTCGTGACCCACGCGAGGCTCCACAACGGCTGGATCGTCATCCTCGTCTACCCCTATTCCGGACTGAACGCCGACTCCCTGCGGGCCATCCTCGTCCTCTCCGTCATGACGGTCGCGTTCGTTCTCGTTTCCTTCTTCTTCATTTTCAAGAGGTCCGTCCGCTTTCAAAAGGTTTCCGAGTCCAACAGGTCCAAATCCCTCTTCATGGCCAAGTTCGCGAGGATCGTCACCTCCCCCTTGCGCTCCGTGGTGGGTCTCGCGGAGCTCATAAGGGGGATCTACGGTAAGGAAAAGGGACTGGAGTACATCTTCGGGGTGAAGAGGGAGGCCATGAACCTCCTCAACTCCATAGGGGACGAAAACGTCTATTTGGAGATGAGGCAGGGGGATTTTCGCCTGAATCCCGCCCCCTACCTCACCAGGGACCTCATAAACGGCATCTTGAATTCCGTGAAGCCCAAGGCCCGGGAGAAGGACCTGGACTTCGAGACCCACGTGAGTCCCGACATGCCCATGGAGCTCATGGGCGACGTCGGAAGCGTCCGGAAAATCGCGGAGGCCCTTTTGAACAACGCCGTCGCCAAGACCGACGACGGCTCCATAGAGCTCTCGGTCTCCTCCTCCAACAAGGACGGCTCCGACGCGTGGCTCTCCTTCACCGTTTCGGACACGGGAAGGGGGATCGCGGAAGAGGAGAGGAAGGGCCTCTTCGTCCCCCTCGCGAACATAGACGAAAACAGCGACAGGGACGCCGTTTTGAACGGTTTGGGCCTGACCCTCGCCAAAAGACTCGCCCTTCTCATGGGAGGCGACGTCACCTGGTCCGCGGAACCCAAAAAGGGCTCCGTCTTCGCCGCGACCATAGTCCAGGGCGTGGTGGACAGCTCCCCCATGGGCATTCCGGACGGGAGTTCCCTCTACAGGCTCGACGCCCTGGACACCGCCTTCCACGCCTACGACGCCACGGTCCTCGTCTGCGACGATTTCCCCTCCAACATCATTTATCTGGAAGGGCTCCTCGAGCCCTACGGCATCAACGCGGTGCCCGCCATGAACGGGAAAGAGGCCGTGAGGCTTTTGAAGACCCGCTCCTTCGATTTGATGTTTCTGGACCTCATCATGCCCGTCATGGACGGCCACCTGACCGCCGCCGCGGTCCGGGCCCTCCCCGACCCCAAGGCCAAGGAGATCCCCATAATAGCCCTCGCCAACAAGAGCGCCAAAGACTTCAAGGAATACGCCTCGAGGGAGATCTTCCAGGACGTCCTGGACAAACCCGTTGACCACGTCGAACTGGACCGGGTCCTGAAGAAATGGCTCCGCCCCCACAAGGGCTGAGCCCCCCGGCCTTCTCTCCCCGGCGGCCCCGCGGGACCCCGCCAAAAACCCGCGAGTCCCGGCGAACCCGAGAGGGTCCGCGACAACCCGCGGCGGTTCCCGGCCGAAAAACGCGCGAGATGGCGGCGCGACCCCGAAATCGAAAAAAACATCATCGCGAAGTTCGAAAAAGATTAAATCGCGTGATAATTCGGCAAAAAGTCAAAATAGCGTGAAAATTCGTAAAAGACGCGACGGCGCGAAAACGGATCGATTCGCCCGAGGCTCGTTCGCGAGGCCAAAGCTTCGCCGCGCGGCTCCGGGAGAGGCGTTTCGAGCGGTACCCGAAAACGGGGGAAAGGGACGAAAACGTTCGCGCGCGGCGCGGGGCCGCGTCGGGATTTCGTCAAGAAGCCGGAATCGACGCGGGCGTTTTCGGACTCCCTTGTCGAAAAGCGTTTTCGACAATCGGGATGAAACATTTTCGGCGGGTTCGGCCGCGTTTGGCCCGACCGGCCGGTCACTTCCAAGGGGTTTCGAAAAAATCGGGAGGGCCGCGTCCCCGGCATGACAATCACCGGAAAAGAGACCGGCCAAAGTCGAAGCCCGCCCGGGACGCCAAGGCCGGAGGCCTTGGATTTCGGGTTTGAGTTTAGCCGAAACGCTTGTTATAATATAAAGACGGAGGGGGAAAATCGTTTTCCCGCCTTCGTTTTTCCAATCGGCATCGGAAAAAGCTTTGTTTCGGGAATTCACCGGCCGCCCCCCGGTCGCGTTTCGTTTTTTGGCGAACGGGCGGTCAATGCCCGACGAATCACCCGCGAACCGGCGATGACAATCGCCGCGGGAAAGCGGTCGATTGCGACAAAAGGCGGTCGCCCCGGGGAAATTTCGCTGGCGTTCCCGAAACAATCGGGAATAAAGGACGCCAATCGGGAAACATTTTTTTTCCAAATCGGAATCGCCCTGACTTTTTGGCGTTTTGACCCCCGCGATTCGCGCGCGGCGCCCGATTCGAAACGGATCGAAAGGCATTCGAACCCAATCAAGGAGTGTTATCATGCTTTGGACCAAGAACCTGGAAACGGGCGTGGCGAAGATAGACGCCCAGCACAAAGAGCTTTTCGTGCAAGCCGACAAGCTTTTGGACAGAACCCAGAGGGACAGGGTGCCGGCCACCCTGGAGTTTCTGAAAAACTACGTGGCCAAGCACTTCTCGGCCGAAGAGGCCCTGCAGAAGGCCTGCGGGTATCCCAAAACGGCCTTTCATCACGGCCTCCACGTGGACTTCTCCAACAAGTTCAAGAAACTCTACGACGAGTACAAGACCGGCGGCGAGAAGCTCTCCACCGTGCTCGCGATAAACAACATGGTCATTTCCTGGCTCAAGGAACACATCATGACCCACGACAAGGAATTCGCCATGTACTACATTCAAAAGACCCGGCCCGAC
>JAITKT010000218.1 GCA_031278225.1 Deltaproteobacteria bacterium | reverse complement strand
TCCTTCTCCGCCCCGTTCCCCTCCGACCCGTCCCTCGACGACGCCCGCGCGTACGCCCCCGACGAGGCCCCCTCTCCGAAAGCGGCGGCGACCATGGGGCGGGGCGTCCCCGAAACGGGAAAGCCCCCCGCGTTCGCGCCCGGGACCCCCGTCCCGCCCGGGGACAAAACCGGGGACGGGCCCCGGGACAAAACCGAAGACCGGGCCGAAAACAAGGCCGAAGTCCGGGCCGAAAACAAGCCCTCGTGCAAAACCGAAGAAAAACCCGCGAACGAGCCCAAGGCGATTAAATCCGAGCCTCCGAAGAGACCCCGGGGACGGCCCCGGAAAGTTCCCGCGACCGCGGCGGAAAGTCCGGCGGCGGGTAACGCGACGATTACGGCGGGTCAGGCGGGGCAGGCGGATCAGCCGAGTCGTACGGATCGGGCGAGTCCCGAGGGTGCGACGGTACCGACGAATGGCGCCGTTCCGGACAATCCCGGGACCCCTTCGGGAGACCGGGAGAAAGAAACAAACAAGGCTCCCTTTCCGGGGGACGAAGGGCTCGACGAATTCGAGGCCTTTTTCTCCTCAAAAAACCCGAAGGGAGGGAAAAGACCCCATCCGTGCCTGCGGGCCGGCAAAATCGGGAAAAACCTCAGGGGGGACGGGAACAAATACGTCATAGAATACGACAACGACAACATCCACAAGATCTACCTGGACCTCCTGTCCTACGTCTTCAAAAACAACCTCGAGAATCCCGGGGAGCCCTCCAACAAGCTCTACCTCACGGGCAAACACAAGGAGCTGGTCATGACCTACTACAGCAAAGAGGGGGAAAACTCCTACAAGCTTTTGACGAGGCCCTACAACCACGAGTCCATGGCCGGGCTCATAGACATCAACGCCAAGTACGTCGTGAAGGACCGGGACGCCAAAAACGACGGCGCCGGGAAAAACGACGGAACCCCGAAGGACGGGGGGACCCCGAAGAACGGCCCGAAACCCTTAAAGTCCGGGCACATCCCGGACAGGGTGGTGAAGAGGTTTTTGGCCCAGCTTCCGGAGATCGGAAACGAGATCCCCTTCCTCCACACCATCGTTTACGCCCCGGGCATCACCCCGGACGGAACGGTCATGGCCAAACCCGGCTATTACCCCAAACACGGGGTGATCTTCGACCCCCTGGGGGAGGACTACCCGACCTTCCCCGAATCCGTCACCAAGGAAGAGGCCCTGCGATCCCTGGAAAGGATAAGGGACATCACGAGGGACTTTCCCTGGTCCGAGGACTACGTCGCGAGCGAGTCGGTGGCCCTGGCCGCCCTCATGACCCCCCTGATAAGGCCTTACGTGCCCATGGCCCCGGTCTTTCTCATAACCTCCGACAGACCCAACACCGGAAAGAGCCTCCTGGCGGACATCGTCTCCATCTTGAATTCCGGGGATCCGGCGAGTTACCTGAACATCTCCGAGGGCAAGTACGCGGAGGAGCACATGGAAAAGAGGATCATAGCCCTCGCGGACAACAACGCCCGGGTCATCTGCCTCGACAACGTGGGGGAAACCCCCCGCTCCAACGCCCTCTGTTCCTTCCTGACCCAAGAGTGCGTCCAGGGGCACGTTCTCTACTCCAGAAGGGAGGCCTGTTTCAAAAACCTCGCCACCTACCTCATGACCGGAAACAACGTCCTCTTCTCCGACGACCTCGCGGAAAGGGCCTACGTGGCGGTCCTGAAAAACCCCGGAAGGGCCGTGAACCACAGGATAAGCGACCTCCGGGCCCACGCGAGAAAACACAGGGCCGAGATCTGCTCCCACGCAATCCGGATAATCAAGGGCTATCTCGATTTCGAGAAGATCCCCGACGAGGACCTCTCCGAAGAGGACGCGGTCCTGAGGGACGTAATCGAAACCCTCCCCGAGTCCGAGCGTTTCGGACGCTGGGCCAAACTCACGAGAAACCCCTTAATCTGGCTCGGGATGCCCGATCCCCTCCTGAACCACAGCTACGTCGAGGAAAACGACGTCATGGGTCTCGCGATGGACCTCTTCAAGGAGGCCTGGTTCGACCTCTTCGAAACGAACCCCTACTCCATAAACGAGGCCCTGAAGCACCCCGCGAGGGAACTCGGGAACCCGGACAGGGAGAAATACGAAAACTTCGTGGAGGCCTGCGAGTACGCCATGGTGACGAGCGGCAGGAAGGTGGACCTCGTTACCAAGGGCAGTTTCTCCACCAACATCGCCCGATTCATCCACAAGCACGACACCGACGGCCAAAGCGCCCTGACCTTCAGGAAACTGCCATGGAGAGGGAGATACAAGTACTCCCTCGTCCCCTCGACCAAGAGCGGACTAACGGTTCTGGACCTGAAGCGCCGGTCCCTCGTCTCCAAGCTCCAGCAGAAGTGATCCTTCGGGGGAATAAACCCCGTAGCGTGTGAAAAAGGCGGGCATTCCCGGGATTGCCCGCCTTTCCCTTTTCCCGACTCTTTTCCCCTACTTTTTTCTCCCCACCCTTTTCTCCCAACCCTTTCTCCCCCGACCTTCTTCTCCCGGCCCTCTTCTCCCGGCCCTCTTCTCCCGGCCCTCTTCTCCCGGCCCTCTTCTCCCGGCCCTCTTCTCCCGGCCCTCTTCT
>JAITKT010000201.1 GCA_031278225.1 Deltaproteobacteria bacterium | reverse complement strand
CGTGATGTTTCCCCCCCGCCTCCACCGCGACGTAGGAGATCTTGGGGTTGTAGGCGATGGCCAGATTCGCGGGGATGGTCCAGGGGGTGGTGGTCCAGATCGCGAAGAAGACCTCTTTGCCGGCCAGTTCGGGCGAGAGTTTGGCGGGATCGTCGTCGAAGGGGAAGGCGACGAATATGGAATCCGAGGTGTGGTCGTCGTACTCGACCTCGGCCTCGGCCAGGGCGGTCTCGCAGTTCCCGCACCAGAGAACCGGTTTCACGTTTCTGGAGAGCCTTCCCGCGAGGGCGACGTTTCCCAGTTCCCGGGCGATCACGGCCTCGTAGCGGAAATCCATGGTGAGGTAGGGGTTGTCCCATTCGCCGAAGCACCCCAGCCTCACGAACTCTTCCCTCTGGATGTCCAAATACTTCAGGGCGTACTCGCGGCAGAGTTTTCTTATCTCGGACTTGCGGAGCCCCGCCCTTTTGGGCCCGAGGTCCTTGTCCACCTTGTTTTCTATGGGAAGGCCGTGGCAGTCCCAGCCGGGGACGTAGGGGGAGCGGTGCCCCGTCATGACCTTGGATTTGACTATGAAGTCCTTGAGGATCTTGTTCAGGGCGGTCCCGAGGTGGATGTGCCCGTTCGCGTAGGGGGGCCCGTCGTGCAGGACCCAGGTCGGGCAATCGGCCGTCTTCGCCAGCATGAGCCCGTAGAGATTCATTTCCTTCCACTTGGCGAGGAGTTTCGGTTCCAGTTCGTTCAGGCGCCCTTTCATGGGAAAGGCGGTCTTGGGGAGGTTCAGGGTGTCTTTGTGGTCCATTTCGGTCTTGTCCGGATTCTCTGACGCCCCCCTTCGCGCCCCCTTGAGGCGGAGGGCGGGCGTTCGGTCTGGCGCGGTCGCGCGGGTTAAGCCGGTTCCCCCTGGGGACGGGGCCGGCGGTGTCGGTCTTTCGGGCCCGGGGGGGGGTCGGGGGCGAAAATCGCCCTTTCCCGGGCCGGCGGGCGAAAAAACGTGAATTTCAAGGGAAAGCTTTTCGGGGAAACCGCTTGAAAATTTGCTAATTATAGCACGGAGGGGGGATTTCGGAGGGAAAAAAGGGGAAAAGCCCGAAGGGCGCTGCCCCGCCGGGGCGCGGGGGGGAGGAAGGGGCGCCCCGGGGACGGGGACGAAGCGCGAATCCTTGGCGGGGGAATACCCCGGGGCGGCGGGGAAGCCCCCCCGCCCCGGGGGGGATTCAATCCGCGGACGGGGACCCCGGGGGATCGTCCCCGACTTCGGGACCGGTTCCCCTCGCGGGAAGGGAGGGGAGGTCCGCGGCGGCGGCTGAGGGAGCGGGGGTCGGGGCGGAGGCGGACGGGGCCCCCTTTCTTTTGGCTCTCGCGAACTCGATGGCCATCGGGAGAATGGAGACGACGATTATGGCGAGGATTACCAGGGTGAAGTTTTTTCGGACGAAGGGGTGGGTGCCGAAGAGGTAGCCGGCCCCCACGAAGAGGATGGTCCAGGCGGCCCCGCCGATGACGTTGTAGCCGAGAAAGCGGCGGTAGCGCATGGAACCCACGCCCGCCACGAAGGGCGCGAAGGTCCGGACCACGGGGACGAAGCGGGCGAGGACTATGGTCTTCGCGCCGTGTCTGTCGTAAAAGTCCCGGGTCTTGTCGAGATACTTCTTTTTCAAGAACCGGCCGTCCCGGTTCAAGACCCTGGGACCGAAAAAGTTTCCGATCCAATAGTTGGCCGTGTCTCCCAAAAAGGCCGCCGTTATCAAAAGGGGAATCAGGACCGCGGGGGAGAGGGGGGAGGCCTCCCTCGCGGCTATGGCGCCCGCCGCGAAGAGGAGGGAATCCCCCGGGAGGAAGGGCCATATCACGACCCCGGTTTCCCAAAAGACCACCGCGAAGAGGATGAGGTAGGTCTGCCAACCGTGTTTTTCCGTCAGGTCGTCGAGGCGGACGTCTATGTGGAGGATGAAATCCAAAACGGAGGCGAGCCAAGAGAGGAGTAATTCCGAAACGGCTTCCATGAATCGTCTTTCCGGGAGTGCCCTGTTTGTCCGAAAGGCGGCTTATTCGAGAGGGATTGCCCGGGCGAGCTCTTTCGCGCTTACGGCCCCTTCCCGGACCAGGGTCCAGGGAGCCTTGCTCAGGTCCAGGACCGTGGAGGGTTTTTTGCCCTTGGCGGGACCGGAGTCGATCACGAGGTCCACGCGGTTTTCGTAGTATTTCAGGAGGGTTTTCGCGTCCTTCGCGGGGGGTTCCCCGTGGGGATTGGCGGAGGTCCCGGTCACGGCCCTGTCGGTCACGCGCACGAGGGCCTTGGGGATCGCGGCCTTGTCCAGGCGAATGCCCACGGTCCCCTTTTTCGAGCCCAAAATGGCCGGATTCAGGCCGGCCCGGGCCTTGAAAAGGATGGTCAGAAGCCCCGGCCAGAAACGCCCCGTCACGTCAAGGGTCTCCGGGGGGATCTCCTCGGCGTAGGCCTTCACCCTGTCGAAACAGTCCACGAGGAGGAGATACGCGGATCCCTCTTCCCTCCCGCCCTTGAGGGTCCCTATCTTCTCCAGGGCCTCGGGCTTGTCGGCCAGGGCCATGAGCCCGTAGAAGGATTCCGTGGCGGCCCCCACCACCCCGCCCCCCAGAAGGACGTCCGCGGCCGGGGCGAGATGCCTCAAGCCGAAACGGGAGGGGGAAATTTTAAGGACCTCGGTTTTTTTCGTCGTTCGCGGCATGGCGGGCGTCACTCGACCGGCGGGGCCGGGGCGTTCTTTTTTTTCGGGGGAATCGCGCGGCGCCGTTCCCGGGGATTCGCGGGGGGTTTCGCGACAAAGAAAAATTTTGTCGGAAAATTTACGTTATCATAAGCGCA
>JAITKT010000152.1 GCA_031278225.1 Deltaproteobacteria bacterium | reverse complement strand
CCCCTTGAATGTCAATCTGCCTTATTCGCCGGCCCGAAGGCGCGAACTTCCCTTAAGTTCCAAACCCGCGCGAAAAACAAACAGCCGGTTCACGACGTGTAACGGTAATCTAAACCACTCCGCGGGAATCTTCAAATGCTTCGCGTCAAGAAAATTGTCCAATTGTTTCATAGCGGACAGATAAGAATCCACGAATTCTTTGGCGTCATCGACTCCCGCTTTCTTCAATTGGTCTCCGATTTTCACCAAGACATCGTCAAGGGCATCTTCTCTCCCGAAGCTTGCCAAAAAGTCGGCGCCAACGTTATTGAGAAGTGTGAAAAAAGCGTTGGACCCAAAGGAGGAAACCTTGTCATTGTTCCAACCGGGGTCATTTTTGCGCAGGTAAGCCTTGAACTCGCTCTTCAAATCATCCAATCGCTCGATCCCGACGGCCGGCTCCTCGCTCGCGGAAGTGTTCATGCCTTGGTTTCCTCCCCCGAATGGTTCGAATATTCGCCCCTTGAATGTCAATCCGCCTTATTCGCCGGCCCGAAGGCGCGAACTTCCCTTAAGTTCCAAACCCGCGCGAAAAACAAAAAACTTTTAAAGACTCCGATTGTGTCTGTGTCGAAAAAAGGCATAATTTCTCCGGTTGCCGGGTATTTTCAGATTGTTCGCGAGGTTTTTTTGTTTTGACGTTCATTTCCTTGCCCGTGCCCGCGGGAACGTTCACTCCGATTTCGGCGGCACGGCAAAAAACGTTCATTTTCATGTCTTTAAGCGTTATAATTTTTTAGTGATTCTGTATGACCCGGGGCTTCGTCCGAGACTCGTTTTTCTGACCTCGGGGCATTATGGCACATAAATCCCCGCGATTCAAGTAAAATTCCGCCAAAGCGCCCAAAAAACTCATCGCGCCGGTTATCGGCAAGACACTGTTTTTTTCGGATAGTCGTCCCAATGCCCCGGGGAGAGACCAAAACTCCGGGCCGCGGAAAACAAAACATGTCCCGACCGCGATTTGCCTCGCCTCGCGGGGATTCAGCGCGACAAAATACCCGACTCGGACGGGAACTGACCGCCGCTTCAACGGCCCTTGAGGCTTGGGTCTTCGTCGGGACGCCGCCGGCGGCGGGTTCGGCGTTCCCCGGCCGTTGAAGGCGAAGAACCGGCGGGAGAAAGACACGTCCGGACACCCTTTCCCGACCGGCCGTCATTCTCGAACATCACCCGAATCCCCCCGAAAACCCGGAGATTCGCAAATACTTCGGCTGAAACGACAAACCTCCAGTTTCAAAACCGGAGTTTGAAACGGAAGGTCAATTTATTGGCCGACCCGCCGGCTGATGACGCGACGCCAGCCCTTCGCGTCGGGAGCGGGCGATTTTCCCCGAGGGTCAGGCGTCGGCGGGGAAATCGTCGGACAATCGAAGGCTTCGAGCGTTTATTGACAATATTCTCCGCCGGGTCCCCGCGGGATTTTCATTCTCCGCCGCGGTTGTCTCGCATGAGTATCTTCCGCCCTCGCGTCTTGCCGCGAAAAGACTTTACCGGGGAAACCGCGTCGACACGCGCCCGTTTCCGAATCGGCCGGCGAGACGGAGCGGATGATGCCCATTTCCGAAAAAGGGACCGATACGCGTCTTCTTCCTTGAATCCGTCGAACCGGGCAATAAAACCGCCCGAGGAGACATCGTATTTTTCGCTCGGACCCGCGAGCCAAACGCGGGCATGGGCAACATGGCGCGACCGGCGGGACTCACCCGTCCCGAGCCGCTTCATGCCCGACGCCGGCGCCGACTTTTCCCCGTCCGCCCGTTCGTCGACATCCCGGCCCCGGATCGGAGCGGTCCGACCGAGCCGGAGGGCGAGCGTCCTCGCGGGAAAGCGGTCCTTCCGGTCAAGGCGGATTTGGCGGTCCGTCTTTCCGGTCGGCAAACCAAGCGACGAACCGCCCCGCGGTTTTTCTGATTTCGGCCGTCGTCATCCGCGTCACTCGCCGATTTCCCGATAAAAGCCTCGTTCGGAGCCGTCTCTTCTTGGTATCCCGCGCGCTCGCGACGCCGTCGGGCGCCTTTACGGTATCCCCGACATCATCCCCGACATCCCTGACAATAGCCAAGTCATCGAAGACACTCATAACCGTCGTCGATTTCTCCAAAAACGGAATGATGGTTTCGAACACATCGCCCTCGATGAGTTCCGGTTCACGGCTTGAGTACATTTTCGTGTGCTTTTAGAGATTGCGAATACCAGAACCCAAATGATCGTTGCGACCAATATTGACGAAAAACCAAATCAAAAGGCTGTTCTTCGTGATAGACGTGAAATCATTCGGCTCGATACTTCCGTACCGGTTGGGGTTGTTCCGGTTTTCGTCATAAATCCCGTCCTTCTCGATAATATCGATAATAATCCTCGCCCGAAACCTTTTGGAATAGTCTCGATGGACAAGCAGATTGCTCACACGCTCGTGAACTATTCGTTGATCATAACGGCGGCCATGAGGTTCTTGTTTCGCGCGCCAAGCCTTAGGGAACCTCGCGTTCCCACCCAAGAGCGGCGAAATCGTCATCGAACCGTTTTGCGGGCACGTTCGGACGGCGA
>JAITKT010000112.1 GCA_031278225.1 Deltaproteobacteria bacterium | reverse complement strand
GGCCGTCGGCCACGGGGTCGGAAAAGGGGACGCCAATCTCGATGATGTCGGCCCCGTTTTCCGAGAGCTCTTCCAAACAGCCCCAAAAAGATTCCGGGTCGGGAATCCCCGCCGTGACGAAAGGCACGCGGGCGGTTCTCCCCCGGGCTTTGGCTTCGTTCACGGTCCCGGTCAAAACGGACGTCTCCCGGTTCATGCGACAATCCTCCCTCTTCGTCGGAAAATCTTCATTTTTTTTTATTCCCCGGTGCCCGGGGCGTTTCGGCCGGGGGCCCGCGCCCTCCCGGTCCGAAAGTCCCCCGGGCCGGTTCGGGATCCCGCTCGGGATACCGCTCGCGATCCGGAATCGGAACCGGCTCGCGACGCGACGCCTTACCCCGTCCCTTCCCCGGAACGCCCGCGGTGATTCCCGTAAATTCCCAGGTCCTTGTCCCCCCTCCCGGAGAGGTTCACCACCACGTTCGCGCCTTTTTTCAGGTTCCTGGCGTTTTTCGCGACCCAGGCGAGGGCGTGGGAGGATTCCAGGGCGGGGATGATGCCTTCCCTCAAACTCAGGAGCCGAAAGGCCTCAATGGCCTCGTCGTCGTTCGCGAGGTCGTAGCGGACCCTCCCGACGGCCCGCAAGTGGCTGTGCTCCGGTCCCACCCCGGGATAGTCCAGACCCGCGGAGACGGAATGCGAGGGCAGGACCTGACCCTCTTTGTCCTGGAGAAGCATGGAGAATTGTCCGTGGAGGATTCCGGGGGAACCCAGGTTCAGGGGGGCGGAATTGTGACATCCGGGCTCCCCGGTCCCGGCCGCCTCCACCCCCACCAAGGCCACGTCCTTGTCGGCGAGAAAGGCCCGGAAGGCGCCGATGGCGTTGGAACCGCCTCCCACGCAGGCCACGACCGCGTCGGGAAGCTTCCCCGACTTTTTGAGGAACTCTTCCCGGATCTCCCCGCCTATCACCGATTGGAACTCCGCCACGAGCGAGGGGAAGGGATGGGGGCCGGCCGCCGTCCCGAAACAATAGTGGGTGGTCTTTTGGGTGGCGATCCAATGCCTCAGGGCCTCGTTTATGGCGTCCTTGAGGGTCCTCGTCCCGTCTTTCACGGAAACGACCCCGGATCCCATGAGCCTCATGCGCAGGACGTTCGAGGACTGTCGTTCGACGTCCGCCTCCCCCATGAAAATCAAGGACTCCATGCCCAGTCTCGCCGCGGCCATGGCCGTCGCCACCCCGTGCTGACCGGCCCCGGTCTCGGCCGCGAGCGTCGTCTTTCCGATTCTCCGGGCCAGGAGTCCCTGACCCAGGGTGTTGTTTATCTTGTGGGAGCCGCCGTGGAGAAGGTCCTCCCTTTTGAGCCACAGATTGATCCCCAAATCCTCCGAAAGCCTCGGGCAGAAAGTCAGGGGAGAGGGTCTTCCGGCGTAATCCCTGAGGAGTCCGTCGAGTTCTTCCCTGAATCCGGGGTCCGGAAGCCACCTCCGCATGGCCTCCTCCAGTTCCGTCAGGGGAGGCGCGAGGAGCTCCGGAACGAAACGTCCGCCGAAATCGCCGAAATAAGCCTTCATGTTTCAAACCCCGTCTTCCCGTTTCCGGCGGCCGGGGACAAACGGCGGCCGGGAAACTTTCGAAAAACGACATGTCCCGAAATCGAAAATCATAATTTTTTCCCGAAGCGCGAAAAATTTCCCCGCGGCGCGAAAAAGCCCGAAGAGCCGAAAACCGGAAAAGGCCTCCGAGTCGGACTTTCCCGAACGGCCCCGGTCACGGGGACCCCCGTCCCTTTTTCCCGAACGTTTCCATGACCCTCGCCATGGCCTTTTCGTCCTTCATTCCCGGAGCGGTTTCCACGCCCGAATTGAAGTCGAACCCGACGAGATTTTTTTCCGCGCGCGGCCACAGCTTTTTGACGTTTTCCGGGGTGAGGCCGCCCGCGAGAAAGGACTTCTTTTTCGTCAAACCCAGAAAAGAAAGGGAATCGAGGTCGATCGCCCTCCCGTGCCCTCCCCCGGAAAGCCCCGCGTCGAACAGAAAATACGCGGCGAAGTCCTCCCATTCGCGCAATTCCCGCTCGAGTTCGCGGGGGTTCCGAAACCTTTCCGGCCAGATCGCCCTTATGACCCTCCCCGGACCCGCGATTTCGGCCGCGGCGGTGGTTTGAGCGCCGTGGAACTGGACGTAATCCAATCGGGCGAGGGAGACGGCGGCGAGCGTTTCTTCCGGACTCTCGTTCACGAAGACCCCCACCCTTTTGGCGCTTCCCGTCTCGAAGGTTCCGGCCTCCCCGGGGCTCACCCGCCTCTCGCTTTCGGGCGAAAACACGAATCCCAGGAAGTCCGCGCCGAGGCGGGCGGCGGCCAGGGCGTCCCCGGGGCGCGCGAGGCCGCAGAACTTGACCAGGGGACGCGGTTGGTTTTCGTTTTCGTTTTCGCGGTCGAACACGCGTTTTCACTCTTTCCCCCCGTTTTCCGGGGTCGGGGGATTCAAAGGAAGTTCCCGGGCGCGAGAAGCTCCCGGATCTTTTTCCCCGGGTCGTCGCTTTCCATGATGGCCGTTCCCACCAGGGCCGCGGAAAAACCCGCCTTCCGGGCGAGGGCCATGTCCGCGGCGTCGGAAATGCCGCTCGCCGCGACGAAGATCTCGTTTCCCCGCGGGGGGCGGGAGACGATGAGTTTCAGGCTCGCGGGAAAATCCACCTTGAAGGTTTCGAGGTCCCGGGCGTTTATTTGGATGACCCGGGCCCCGACCGACCTCGCGGCGGTCAACTCGTCGGCCCCGAAGACCTCGACGACCGGGGTGAGGTCGAGGCTTTCGGCGAGGGCGACCAAGGAGGCGAGTTCTTTTTCGGAAGAAATCGCGCGAACCACGAGAAGGACCGCCGAGGCGGGGGTCAGGGCGGTTTCGAGGACCTGGAGGGGATGGAAAACGAAGTCCTTCCGCAAAACCGGAAGCCCCGAGGAGGCCGCCATCGCCCTCAAATGGTCGGGACTCCCCCCGAACCGGCTCTCCTCGGTCAGGACGGAGACGGCGTCGGCCTCCCGGTACGCGGCGGCGGCGTCTTCGGGGGAGAGGTCGGACCTTATTTCCCCCCTCGAAGGGGAGGCCCTCTTGTACTCGGCGACGAGGGCGATCCCCCTCTTCTCCCTCCCCCTTCTCAAGGCCTCCGCGAAATCCGGGCGTTTTCCGTTTGTTCCCGCGAAGTCTCCGATTTCCTTTCGCAGGCGGGCCTCACCCTTGGCTTTCAAGGCCCCGATTTCTTTGGCCTTGGCGTCTTTGAACGCGCGAAGATCGCCCATGACGATCCGTCTCCCTTCTTTTTTTTTTTTTTTTTTTCGGCGGGACCGGTCAGGATCCCGG
>JAITKT010000464.1 GCA_031278225.1 Deltaproteobacteria bacterium | reverse complement strand
GCCCCTCTCGGAAAAGGCCAAGAAAAAGCTCGCCTCCCTGGACCCCGCGGCTCTCGTCGGTCGAAAACTCGCGGGAAAAACCATCGCGGCCGCCATCGACAAGGCCCCCGGAAACGGCGCGGCCGTGGGCGGCTTGAAGGTCACCCTGGACGACGGTTCCTGGTTCGCCGTTCGCCCCAGCGGAACCGAGCCCAAGATAAAACTCTACGTCGAAAGTTTGAGCGGTCCGGACTTCAAGGACGAGCTCGTCAAAAACGCCGGCCCCTTCGTTTGGGGGGAGGATTGATCCGCGTCCGAAACCCGCCCGCCGGACGGCGTCACCCGTATTGAAGGCGAAGGGTCGCGGCCCTTCGCCTTTGCCATCCCTTTTTTTTGTTTTTTTCGGACGCGTTTTTCCGATTGTTCCCGTCCCCCCTCTTTTCTTTTTTTTTCACTTTTTTCTTTTTTCGAACGCCAACCGCGTTCCCCGGGCCGCAATCCCGGGGAATTCGAAACATAAAGCGCCAACGGGTTCCACCGCATGTTCGATTCCTTGACGGGCTTCGCGAAAAAGGCTCTTCGCGAGATAAACCCCAAAAACCGCTGGGCGAGTCCCCAAGGCTACAAAGAAGTCCTGACCCTGTGTCTTCCCCTCGTCGCGTCGTCGATCGCGGCCTCCGCCATGATGTTCACCGACAGGATTTTTTTGAGCAACCACTCCCTGACGTCCATAGCCGCGGCCCTGCCGGCCGGGGTCATCAAATTCACCATAACCTCCGTTTTCATGGGAATCGTCGCCTACACGGGCGTCTTCGTGTCCCAGTACACGGGGGCGGGGGAGCCCGGAAGGGCTTCCAGGGCCCTGTGGCAGGGTCTGTGGCTGAGCCTCGTCTTCGGGGCCCTCCACTGGCTTCTCCTTCTCCGTCCGGAGTGGATCTTCTCCTTCGGGGCCAAGGAACCGGAGATCGTGAAGGAGGAGATAACCTACTTTTCGGTCCTGGTCATGGGGACCCCGGTCGAACTCTGCATGGTCACCATGTCCGCCTTTCTCGCTTCCACGGGGAGGGCGAAAATCGTCATGTGGGTCAACCTCGGCGCCACCGCCCTGAACATCCCCCTGGACTACTTCCTCATCTTCGGGCTGGGCTCCGGGGAAAACGTCCTGATACCGTCCATGGGCATATACGGGGCGGCTCTCGCGACACTCTTCTCCTGGGTCGCGAATTTCGTCCTTCTGGCCCTTTTCGTCTTCAACGACAAGTTCGAGAAGAGTCACGGGACCCGGAGCGAATGGGCCCCGGACCCGGCCCTTTTGAAACGCGTCATAAAGTACGGGACCCCCAACGGAGTCCAGTTCTTCATGGAGATCTTCACCTTCGCCTTCTTTTCCTTCGCCGTCGGCACCCTGGGCGGATTCCGCCTCGCCGCCAACAACATCGTCTTTTCCGTGGAGGCCCTCTCCTTTTTCCCCATGGTGGGTCTGGGACAGGCCGTGAGCATTCTCGTGGGTCAGGCCATAGGGCGGGGCGCCCCCCTGGACGGGGAGCGGGTGACCGTGAGCGGCATAGTCCTCTCCACCGCGTTCGTCTGTCTGATGTTCGTCCTTTTCGTCTTTTTCCCGGAACCCATCCTCGAGTCCTTCGTCCCGGACGACCTCGACCCCCCGACCAAGGCCGAGCTCATCGCCCTGGGGGCCGTTCTTCTGAAGTTCGTGGCGGTGTACATGCTTTTCGACGGCCTCTACCTCTGCTGCTTCGGGGCCATAAAGGGCGCGGGCGACATCTGGATCCCCATGCTCATCATGTCCTTCTGGGGGCTCTTCGGACTCGTGATTCCGATTCTGATACTCATCCGTCTCGAAATGGCGAACATTTACAACATGTGGGCCTGCATGGTCTTTTACGTGATTGCCCTCACCATCAACGGGGCCTGGCGTTTCCTGACCGGGAAGTGGAAAAAGAAGAAGGTGATAGAGCGGGTGGCGACCGCCGTTTGACCGTCCCGGGACCCCCCCGGAAGGGGGAAAAATCTCGGGTTTTCCCCTCCGAAAAAACGCTTGTCAACGGGCCCGCGGGGGAGTAAAATGAACTTGCGAATTGTGGGAATTATTCGAGATATGTGAAAAAACACGCTTAAAATAACTTAAATCATAACCGGATAAGTTAAAAGGAGACGGGTTTTGGAAAGTTGTTTTTTCGGGAAAACCCTCGAGGAATACGCGGCGGGCGCCGAAAGCGGAAACCCCCCGGACCAGACGGAGCTGGGGCTTCTCCACCTGGAAGGGAATCTCGGCGCGGAAAAGGACATTAACCTCGCCGTGGAATGGTTATCCAAAGCCGCCGCGGCCAAAGAGCCCAAGGCCCAGTACAACCTCTCCTACCTCTATTCCGTGGGCCTGGGGGTGGAGAAGGACCCGGCGAAGGCCCTGGATCTCTTGAGGAGCGCCGCCGAGGCGGGATACCCCCAGGCGGAGCAAAACATGGGCACCCTCCACATCTTGGGCGAAACGGTGCCCCAGGACACGGAAGCGGCCCTGGAATGGTACCGCAGGGCGGCCGAACACGGGGACCTCGTGGCCCTCTACCAACTGGGGGTCCTCCATCTGGAGGGCAAAAACGGTGTGGAGGGAAACCTCGCGACCGCGGCCGAATACTTCCGCAGGGCCGCCAAAGGCCGTCTGGTGGACGCCCAATACAATCTCGCCCACATGTACTACCACGGTCAGGGGGTGGTCGAGGACAAGAAAGAGGCCTTCGAGCTCTTTTCCGCCGCCGCGAAAAGGGGAAGCCCCCAGGCCCAGTACTATCTCTCCCTCATTTACGACAGCGGCGACGGCGCGGAAAAGAACCCCGAACTCTCCTTCTATTGGTGCCGGGAGGCCGCGAACGCCGGCATCGGAAACGCCGAGGCCAACCTCGGAATGAAATTCCTCTCGGGCGACGGCACCGAGGCGAATTTCGAGAAGGCCGTCCCCTGGCTCCTCAAGGGAGCCGAAAAGGGCTCCGTCGGCGCCGCGGCCTGCCTGGGCCTCATGTACGAACGGGGGGACGGGGTGGAACCGGACCCGGAGCTCTCCCTGAAATATCACCTCCTCGCCGCCGACGGCGGGGACGCCGAATCCATGGCGAGGGCCGCCCTGGCCTTGATCTACGGGGAATCGGAAGAGGAAGACCGGATCAAAAGA
>JAITKT010000068.1 GCA_031278225.1 Deltaproteobacteria bacterium | reverse complement strand
GGTTTCCTCGACGAGTCCCGGGACCTCTTCCGGGACGCGACCCTCCTCGGTCCCTTCCCGGAGCTCCTGGTCCCCAAGGGCCGCCTCGGGGTCATCCTCGTCCGGTCGTTCGCCACCTCCAAACGCTTCGGGGAAGCCGAGGAACTCCTGGAGGAGATGGACGCCCTCGGGGACTCGAGGGAACTGAGGCGCCTGAAAGAGAGCGCCTTCTTCGAGCTCAAGTGCGCCAGAAACTCCCTGAACTACCCCAAGATCCGGGGGCTCATGAAGGACTTCTGACGAGCCGCCCCGTTTTTTTCGTCCTGAAAGCCCCCTCGTCCGCCCCTCCCGCCCCGGGGGAGAGGGGAGGGCGCGGGGGCTTCTTTTTCGTCGGTTTTCCCTTCCCTTTCGGGCGTCCCGGGGGCCCCCCGCTAGGGCAGCCGTTCGTCGCGGGCGCGCGGGGCGCGCGGGCGTCAATCCGGTTGACTGGCGGGCGCGTTTGTGCTATACGTGGGGTAATGAGGGACGATGCGGGCAATGCCCGAACCCGAGGGACGACGCCGGTCGGATTTTTCGCGGGCCGGAGCCCGGACGCCCCCGGGTTTTCGGATCCCCCGCCCGCTCCCCCGCCAGGTCCTTCCGGCGCCCGATCCGGCGGGTCGCGAACGCCGGTCAAGTCGCGCGAGCCGCCCCGCCGCCCTCCCAATCATCCTCCGAAAAGACCGTTTTTCGAGTCCCCGGTTTTCACAAAAAATCAAAAGTCGTTTCGGACGCGCGCGGGCGCGGGGGTTTCGTTCATTCGTTTTTTCCCCCCGATCGTTTTTCGTTTTGTTTTGGTCGACGATTGTTTACCGTTTCCGCTTTTTTTGATTCGGAAGACGTTTTGAATGATTTGGCGTCGGAAGAACTTTTTTTGGTTTTTCCGATTTTTGTCCGAAAAGTTTCTTTGTTTTTTTTCGCGTCGGAAAAAATCGGGGCATCCCGGTTTTTCGGTGTCCCCGCGATCCCCGTGATCCCCGGGGTTACCCGGGGCCACCCCCGGGGGTCGCCCGGCTCCCCCGAGGTTTCCCTTCGGAAGCCCGCGCCCCGCGCCAGCGGCGGGGAACGGCGCCCGCGTTTCCCGAGCCCCGCGCTCGTCCCGAAATCGCCAAAATCGACAAGGCGTCCAAAAACCGAAAACGGACCGCGAACGATGAAAAAAGAAATTCTGGTGATAGACGACAATTTGTCGACCCTGAAACAGGTGGCGAGCTTCTTGAAGGACCTCTACAATTTTTCCCTCATGAGGTCCGGCGAAAAGGCCGTCGCTTACTGTGAAACGGAAAAACCGGATCTGATTCTGTTGGACGTGGACATGCCGGAGATGGACGGGTTCGAGACCATAAAAAGACTCAAGGTCTTGAAAAACCTGCACAACATCCCGGTTCTTTTTTTGAGCGGAAACATAGATTCCGCGACCGAAATAAAATGTTTGGAGTCCGGGGCGAGGGATTTCATAACGAAGCCCGTCGATCCTTCCATTCTCCTTCACCGCATAGCCTTGCATCTCGAACTTTCGGAGTACGAGGTGGATCTGGAAAAAACCAGAAAAGAGCTGGAAAACAACATCGTCATATCGTTCGCGGACCTCGTCGAAAGCAAGGACAGCAACACGGGCGGGCACGTCATAAGGACGAGCCGCTATTTGGAGATTTTGGGCCGTTCCGCCATGGACAAGGGGCTCTTCCCCGAGGAACTCACCCCCCGGTCCCTGGAGCTCATGGTCAAGGCCACCCCCTTCCACGACATAGGGAAGATCGGCATAAGCGACGTGATTCTCCTGAAACCGGGGAGGCTCTCCGACGAGGAGTACGCCGAGGTCAAGAGACACACGACCGTGGGGGGCAATTTTCTGTACAACATATACCGGAGGCTTCCCGAGCAGGAATACCTGCAGTACGCCTACCTCATGGCCGAGGGCCACCACGAGAGATGGGACGGGAAGGGTTACCCCTACGGGCTTTCGGAGGACAACATCCCCTTTTGTTCCAGACTCCTCGCGGTGGCCAACGTCTACGACGCCTGTCTCACCAACCGCATCTACAGGCCCAACTTGAATCACCGGGAAACTCACGAGATTATCCTGAGAGGCAGGGGGACCGAGTTCGATCCCAGGATAGTCGACATCTACGTGACCGTTAGCGACATCTTCGCCGCCTTCAACGTGGTGCAAACCAGTCTGCCCGCGGCGAGAAAGAGGCTGTACTCCGCCCAATGACCCCGCAAAAAGAAATACTGGTCGTCGACGACAACGACGCCGTTTTGAAGCAGATCTCGACCTTCCTCCACGGGACCTACGAGTATTCCCTCGCGAGGTCCGGGAGCCAGGCCGTCAACTACTGCTCCAGGGAAAGGCCCGACCTGATCCTCCTGGACATAGAGATGCCCGGGATGGACGGCTTCGAGACCTTCCGCATGCTGAAACAGAACCCCGAGTTCCAGAGGGTTCCCGTGATCTTTTTGACGAGCAAGCACGACAGGGAAACCGAGGTGAAATGCCTGAGGTTCGGGGCCAGGGATTTCATCCGCAAGCCCGCCGAAAAGAGCATTCTCCTCCACCGTCTGGAGCTGCACCTGGCCATTTCCATCTACCAGGCCCATCTCGCGGCCTCCGTGGCCCTCATGTCCAACATCTTGGGCGTTTCCATGGCGGAGCTCATAGAGTGCCGGGACGAGAACACGGGCGGCCACGTCATAAGGACGAGCAAGTACGTGGAGATTCTGGGGCGGGACCTCCTCACCGGGAACAAGTTCGAGCGGGACCTGACCGAATACAACCTGGGCATGATGGTGAGGGCGGCGCCCCTGCACGACATCGGGAAGATCTCCATAAGCGACCGGATATTGTTGAAACGGGGCAGGCTCACCGAGGAAGAGTTCGGGATAATGAAGGGCCACGCGGCCATCGGGGCCAACATCCTGGAGCACATGTACAAGAGGACCCCCACCCAGGACTACCTCAAGTACGCCGCGCTCATAGCCTCGTCCCACCACGAGCGCTACGACGGCAAGGGCTATCCCTACGGCACCCGGAAGGAACAGATCCCCCTCTGCGGGAGGATCATGGCCGTGGCCGACGTCTACGACGCCATCGTGGAGTCCAGGGTTTACAGGGAGGCCATGACCCACGAGAAGGCCTGTTCCATTATTTTCGAGGGTTGCGGCACCCAGTTCGACCCGGTCGTGGTGGACGCCTTCGACCGCTGCAAGGACGGGCTCGCGGCCATAAGTCAACAAAAGAACAGGGAGGAACTTCAAAAGGAAGGAGAGGGCAAATGATAGAAAACATATTCATGCGGGGACAAAAACACTCCGAGTTCTCCTGGGAAAACCTGGGGGACATCAAGGAAGGCCGGGGGGACCTCGGCGAATACGTTCCCGTGAAAATCTACCGGCTCATGATGTACACCATGCTCTCGGTCATGTCGAAGGACATGGGCGAGGACAAGGCCAACGACTACTTCAGGGAAGCGGGTTTTCTGGCCGGGACGGAATTCGCGAAGCACGAGCTCTCGCTCCACAGCGACCTCAGCAACTTCATATCGGAGCTCCAGTCCAAACTCAAGGACTACAGGGTCTGCATCCTCCGTCTGGAGGAGCACGACCCCGCGACCGGAAACGTGGTGGTCTCGGCTTACCAGGACTTGGACTGCAGCGGTCTTCCCATCACCAACGAGACCGTCTGCCACTACGACGAGGGCTTCATCTCGGGGATCCTCACCGCCTATTCCGGGAAGAAGTACTCGGTGAAGGAAGTCGACTGCTGGGCCAACGGGAACAGGGTTTGCCGCTTCAAGGGCGGACCCGAGGCCTGAGAGCGGGGCCCGTCCGGGGCCGGAGCCGGGGGAGCCCGGCCGGCGTTTCCGGGAAGCTTTTCCCCGGATCCCGGATTTCGACCCTTCCAACGCCCGAACGCTTTAATCGAACGCTTAAACCGAACGCTTAAACCGAACGCTTCGACCGAACGCTTAAACCGAACGCTTCTGTCGAACCGTTTTTTGACTTATAATTCCAAGGGGGGCGGCCGCGGTCGCGGCGGGCCCTCGCCCCGACGTCGAAGCCGCGCGCGGCCGCCGCCCCGGGGAAGGTCCCCCCCGGAAAACGTCCCGACGGAAAGCATTCCGGCGGAAAACATCCCGACCGGACAGAAAATTTTATGGAAAATCCCAACCACAATCCCGACATCGCGTTGAAGATTCTTTTCGATTACCTGCGCGACGTCATCTACAATCCCACCAAGGCCAAGCTGGACCCGGAGACCCTTCCCGGGGACGCCAGGAACCTCGGTCTGGGGATAATGTTTTTGGCCGAATGCATCAGGGAGACCAGGGCCTTCGCCAATTCCCTCGCGAGGGGGGATTTGACCTCCCAGATGCCCTCGGCGGGGAACGAGATAGCCGCTCCCCTGAAGACCCTCTACTCTTCCCTCAAGCACCTGACCTGGCAGGCCCAGCAGATAGCCGCCGGGGACTATTCCCAAAACGTGGATTTCATGGGGGAGTTCGCGGATTCCTTCAATTCCATGATCCGCCAGCTGGACCAGAGGAACCGCGAACTCGTCATGTCCAAGCTCACGGCGGAGGCGGCCTCGAGGGCCAAAAGCACCTTCCTCGCCACGGTCAGCCACGAGATGCGCACCCCCCTGAACGCCATCCTGGGACTGTCCGCCGTGGAGCTCCAGAGGGAGGGGATCCCCACCCTCACCCGCATGAACCTCGAGAAGATCTGGAACGCGGGGTCCTCGCTTTTGAGGATCGTGAACGACATCCTGGACATCTCCAAGGCCGAGGCCGGGAATTTCGAGATAATCCCCGTGGATTACAACGTGGCGGAGCTCGTGAACGACGTGGTTCAGATAAACATCGTCCGCATAGGCTCCAAACCCATAATCTTCGAGCTCTACATAGACGAAACCATACCCTTGCGGCTTTCCGGCGACTTTCTCAGGGTAAAGCAGATTTTGAACAACCTTCTCTCCAACGCCTTCAAGTACACCGAGCGGGGGAAGGTGCGTTTCAGCGTCTCCTGGCGCAAGAAAGCGGACACCGCCCTCATGACCTTCACCGTCTCGGACACGGGGATTGGCATAAAGCGGGAGGACATGGGGAGGCTCTTCACGGAAAACAGCCAGATAAACTCGGAGGCCAACCGTTACGTGGAGGGGACGGGCCTCGGGCTCTCCATCACCAAGTACCTGATTGACCTCATGGGCGGGGTGATAACGGCCGACAGCGAATACGGGGTGGGGAGCGAGTTCAAGGCCTCCTTCCCCCAGAAGATTTTGAACGAGGAGCCCATGGGCGCCAAACTGGCCCAGGACCTCATGAACTTCAAGGCCCTGAACAAGTCCCTGAGCGTGGAGGGGAACCTCGTCCGGACCCGCATGCCCTACGGGCACGTGCTCCTGGTGGACGACGTCCCCACGAACCTGGACGTGGCGGAGGGTTTGCTCTCCCCCTACGGCCTCAAGGTCAGTTGCGCCTCCAGCGGCAGTCAGGCGGTGGAGTTGGTGGCCGCCATAAACGACGAGGACAACGAGGAAGCCAAGTACGATCTCATTTTCATGGACCACATGATGCCGGGAATGGACGGCATAGAATCCACCCAGAGGATAAGGGCTCTCCCCAGTCAGTACGCCAAAACGGTTCCCATAGTGGCCTTCACGGCCAACGCCGTTCCCGGGAACGACCGGTTTTTCCTGAACAACGGTTTCAACGCCTTCATGGCCAAACCCATCGACATCATGCAGCTCGACGCCGCGCTGAACCGATGGGTGCGCAGGGCCAGCGCGACGCAAACCGGGGACAACGGAGCGGCGGAAGACACCCCGGAGGCGGAGAACATGGATGACGCGTCCGACAGACTTTTCGCGGACGTCCTGATTGACGGCCTTGACATCACGACCGGCATCAACCGTTACGGAAAGGAAGACAAGTACCTGAAGGTCCTGAAATCTTACATCCTCCACACCCCCAAACTCCTGGAAAACCTGAAGGCCTCGGCCCGGGGGTCCCTGAGCGACTACGCCATCTCCGTCCACGGCCTCAAGGGTTCCAGTTACGGCATCTCGGCCAACGTCGTGGGCGACATCGCCTTCAAGCTGGAGAAGATGGCGAAGGAGGGAAACACCGACAGCTTCGCCGAGACCCACCTCTTTTTGGTGGAAAAGACCGAAAAGCTCATCTCCGACATAACCAACGCCATAAACAAACTGAACCTGGACAAGAAGTCCCACAACAAGGCGAAGCTCCCCAAACCGGACAACGAGGTCTTGACGAAACTCCTCGACGCGTCAAGGCGCGGAAAGACCTCCCTCATGGAGGAGCACGTCATGGAACTGGAAAAGTTCGACTACGACCACGGCCAGGACCTCGTGGTTTTCCTTCGGGAAAATCTCGAAAATTTCGACTACGATCGCATCACCCGCAAATTGGAAGAACTTTTGATCAAGAGCGAGTAGCGGGGGACCCCGAAGGCGTCCGCCGATCCCCCGAGGCGTCGCTTGGTTTTTCCCCCGTCTTCCCCGGCGTTCGTCGTCGGGTGACGGCGTCGAAAAAATTTTCCATCGTCTTTTTTTTAGGGTTTCAAAAGAAATATTTCGTTCGCCGGCTCTTTTCGTTTCGTTCGGGACGTTTTTCTTCGTCGACCCGTTTCGTCGTTCGGACGCCGAAAACGGGATCCCCGTCGTCCGGGGTTCCTTTTTTCGGGGTAGAAACGCCGAAACGGTTTTGGCATTTTTTCGGGATTGTCACATGAAAGCTTTGTCCTTTTTCGCGTTCGTTTTGATGATTTTCGCCGTGTCGTGCTCGGGAAACGATTACGGCGACAAGGTCATGGAAGGTACCCTTTCGCCCGCCGATTTTTCCGGCCAAAAACCCATGACGCAGAAAGACATAGACATTTACGTCGAGCTCATACCGGAGTCGGCGGCGTTCACGGACAATTACATGACGGGCACCATCACCGACAAGCCGCTCGCCATAGAGACCTTCAAAAAGCACGGCGTGGACCGGAGAAGATATCTTTTTTTGACGCACAAGGTGTTCTACGCCATGCTTTCCTCTTCCGGGATAAGTTTCAAAATTCCCGACAGTTTTCCCAAATCCATGCGCGTGACCGAGGAGGACGTCGAGCTCGTGAGCCTCAACAAGGACAGGATCCTTCACGCGAACGGCAAGTATTACGACAACAAACACATGTGAGGGCGCGCGCGCGAGGGCGGTTTCTCAGCCCTTCTTTTCCAATCCCGCGGGGGAATCAATCGGCGTTTGGTCGTTTTCCCCCTCGTCCCGGACGACTCCCGGGCCGGAGAAGCGGTTTTCCAGAAGGAGCTTTATGAGCTCCGGGTCGAACTGTTTTCCCGTCCCCGCCTCCATGATTTTGTAGACGTCGTCCTCGGGGATGGCCGGCTTGTACTGCCTCCTGCTGGACAGGGCGTCGAAGACGTCGGCTATCTTCAAAATCCTTCCCGCGAGGGAAACCTCGTCCCCCTTGAGTTTGTTGGGATAACCCGTGCCGTCCAGGTTTTCGTGATGCTCCATCACGGAGCTCACGATCTGAGCCGGGAGCTCGATGTTTTCCAAAATCTTTCCCCCGATGGAGGGATGGAGTTTCATCCGGGAATATTCGTCGGCCGAGAGGGAGCCGGGTTTGTTCAGGATCATGTCCGGGATCCCCAGCTTTCCCACGTCGTGGAGGAGTCCTCCCAGGTAGATGTTGTCCACCTCGTCCGGGGGGAGCCCCTTTTTGATCGCGAGCTCCTTGGCCAGTTCCGCGACCCTGTTGGAGTGGCCGGCCGTGGTCCTGTCCTTCGCGTCCACCGCGCCCATGATCATGCGGATCAGGCCCAGGAAGAGTTTTTTCCTCGCCTCGGTCTCTTCGACCGCCTTGAACCACATGGCCGTGGAAAGAATCAGGGCCGAGAGGCTCCGTATTATCTCCTGGCTTATGGTCCCCTTCCAGCCCAGGATGGCGAACATGCCCTTTTTGGAGCCCAGTTCCGGGAGGGGGAGAAGCAGACGCTTTTGACCGGACTTCAGGTTGATGAGCTTGGCCTCCCCCCCGTCGACGAGGAGGCCCGCGGGGTCCAGGCTGTCCCTCAGGGCCTCCGCGAACTCGGGGTCCCCGGTCGCGGAGAAGGGGGAGACGAGTTTCACGTCGCTCCACTTGGAGATGTCCGACCAGTTGGCGCGGAGATACTCCGGGAAGGTCATGGCCTTGGCGCTGTCCCCCACCTCGTCCAGAAGGAGGAGGGTCTCGAGGGAAAGCCTCTGGACCTTCCATTCCCCGGACAGGAACCAGAGGCGCAGGACCACCATGGCGGAAAAGGTCAGGACCGCCGCGAGCCCGGGTTTCGCGGGCGGAACGAACACCCCCGCTCCCCCGAAGACGAGACGGTCGAGAAAGAGCCACAGGACGAGAGCGAGAACGAGGAGGGCCGGCGGGTAAAACCTCTTGAAAAAGCCGCTTTCGCCCCCCGCGGCGAGGGTTCCCGCGAAAGCGCCGAAGGCGGCCATGACGAAGGCCGCGAGGAGGTTCCAAAGCGGTCCCGCGTCGACGGAGAACCAACCCCGGAAAAGGGTTTGGGCGGCCCGGGTCAGAAACAGGGCGTGGGGAACGAGGTCCCGTTCCCCCATGGAAACCTGGTTTCCGGAGCCTATGGAAGTCCCGACGACCACGACGGCGTCGGCGAAGACCGAGGGGTCCGCCAAGTCGTTCAAAACGTCCGCGTATTCGTAAACGGGAATTTCCTCCCCCGGGGGCAGGACCTTGTATCTGTAAAGTTCGTCCAGTCGGGCGACTCCCGAGGAGAGGGTCGAGACGAAACCGTCGCCGTCGGGGACGGGATTCGAGGCGGTCCGGCCGAGCAGGGAATAGATTTCCAGCGCGAGGGAGGGAATGGGGTCGTCTTGGTTCGCCCAGAAGAGGGGATACTTTCTGGTTACCGAATCCTCGTCGGCCCGAAGGCCGGAGATGTCTTCCCGGGCCATCCGGAGGACCGGACCCCGGGGCCCCGGGATGAAGATCTCCGCGTTTTTGAGGTTGGCGGACTTGTAGACCTCTTGCCGGGAGACGTTTTCGCCTGTCGACCGGACGCTTCCCCGGTCGTTTTCCCCGTCGCGGCCCGCGATTTCCGGAAGGGCGATGTCAAAGACCGCGAGTCTCGCCCCCGCGAGTTTTCCCAGGAGTTTCAGGTGGGTCTCCCGGGGCACGGGAAGAGTCCTCAGTTCCTTCACGGTGTCGGGCGTTATCAAGACGACGACAAACTTTTCCCCGCTCCCGGGGACGTTCGCTTTTTTCGCGAAATAATCGTAAACCTTGAGGTCGATTCCCAAAAAGAGTTTCGGGAAAAAAAAGACGAAGGCCGCCCCCAGAAGACCGCAGACGAGCACCAAAACCAAGGTGCCTTTCAATGTGCGGAGAAAATTCGTCAAGGGAGCACCGTGAAATCCGAGGGGCGCGGGCGGACCGTTCGCCCGGACGTTCCGGTTCGGCCGGAAAAGGGGGAGAGGGAAAAGGGGTTTGGCCGCGAAGGGGAACCCGCCCGGGGGATCGGACGAACAAAGACGCCGACGCCCGCGGGACGCGGCGGATCGTCCGGGTCCGAACCGAAACGGGGGGAAAGGCGGAAAACCGCGAATCGACGAAAAGGCATGACTGATTCTATACCATAAAAATCGAAAAATCACCTTTGACCGCCGCCGCGCGAAACTCGGGCGCGGGGCCGTTTCTTTCCCTTCGTTTTCCCTTTGTTTTCCCCGCGGATTTTCGCTCAGTCCCCCGGGATTTCGACGGGTTCGTAATAAACTTCCCTCAAACACAGCCCTTGGGGCGGGGCGGCGAGTCCGGTCAGGGCCCGGTTCCCCAGGGAGATTATGTCGGGGAAGCGTCGGGGGCTCATCTTGCCCCTGCCGATTTCGTAAACGGAGCCCGCGATGGCCCGGGCCATGTTTCTCAGGAAGCCCGAGGCCGTGAGTTCGAGACGCGCGACGTCGGGCTCGGGAGCGCTCAAAACGGCGCGGAACATCCTTCTCACGGTGGATTTCACGGGGCTTCCCGCGGAACGGAAGGCGGCGAAGTCCTTTTCGCCCTCGAGACAGGGCAGGGCTTCCCTCACCGCGTCCCAGTCGAGTCTCGGGCCGACGTGCCAGGAGGTGGCCATTTTGAGGGGCAAACGGACGGGGCTCACCAAAAAGTCGTAGCCGTACGTTTTTCCCGTCGCGCTGAAACGGGCGTCGAATCCCGGGGGGACCTCCTCCGCGGAAAGAACGGCCACGTCGTCCGGAAGGAGGCTGTTCGAGCCGCGGACGATTTGCCCCGGGGTTCTCTTCGAGCCGGTTTCGAAGGAGGCTACCTGACCCAGGGCGTGGACCCCGGCGTCGGTTCTTCCGCTCCCGCGAACGATGACCGGGTGCCCGCAGACTTTCCCCACCGCGGTCTCGAGGAGCTCCTGAACGGCCAGACCGTTTTCCTGACGCTGCCATCCGGCGTATCGCGCCCCGTTGTAGGAGACGATTATCTTGAAATTCACGGTGTTTTTCATCGCGGACAGAGTTTCCGGGTCGCGTTTCCCGGGTATGTTTTCGGTCCCGTTTCGCGTCGGGGGAAGGAAAGTCCCCGGGGGGGGTCAGGGTTTTTTGGGCTCGGGGAGGCGCGTCCATCCCTCTTCGAGGCCTTTTTCGAGGGTCTTTTCGGCCAGCCAGAAGTCGTAATCCTCGTCTATGTCCACGTTTTCGTCCCTGGAGGTGACCATGGTCCCGGCCTTTTTCCCGAAGAGGCTTCCCCCCAGGACGACGGAGGCCTTGGAGACTATGACGCTCCCGTCGTTCACGAAGACCCGGGCAATGTCCTGACGGCGGTGCTCCACCCCGTGGGGGGGATAATTGTAACGGGAGAACCCCGTGGCCACGCTGTCAAAGTCCCCGTCGAGGAAGTTTTCGACGACCCGGTCCAAAAGACCCGGCCTTCTCGCGGGGCTGGTGGGCTGGAGGAGCACGGAGACGTCCCCCCCGAGGATCCTCAAGGCGTGGGCCACGACCTCCCTGCTCGCGACGTCGTCCCCGGAGAGTTCTTTGGGTCTGGCCAAGACCTTGGCCCCGTAGCTCTCGGATACCCTCGCTATCTCCCCGTCCTCGGTGGAGACGACGAAATCGTCCAGAAGCTTGGACTCGAGGGCGTCCTTAATCGTCCAGGCAATCAGGGGATGGCCGAGCAGCGGTTTCACGTTCTTGCGGGGGATGCCTTTCGAGCCTCCCCTCGCGGGTATCACGCCGAGGATCATGAATTTTCTTTCCCGTTTCGAAAAACGTTTTCGGGGGCGGTCGGAATCGACCGGGCTCGACCGGGCTCGACCGATCGATCGGATCGCCCGAGTCATCCGAATCGTTCGGTCGCCCGAAACGCCCCGGAGTCAAAAAGACAACAGTGAAGACGCCCCGGGAAAAGGCCCGGGGGAAAATAAAAAAAAAGGGGGGGGAGGGACTCAGAAACCCTTGACCCCGAGGGAATTCGCGAAGGACAGGCTCAAGGGATAGGGGGAACCGGCCTTGGTCCCCGCCTGGGCGTTCAGTTCCGCGAGGAGTCTCAGCATGGAATCCCTCAAAACCCCGAGGTCCTTGTAATACTCTATCAAGACCAGGGGTTTGCAGCCCAGGGCGGCCGTCCGCTTCATGACGAAGGAGAGCCAGGACCACTCCCTTTCCTCCGGGACCTCGTGGGTGTCGACGCCGAGCCTTCCGGGGTCCTGGGGCAGATAGGGCCTGGAGAGATGGATCTCGAGGACCCTGTCCAGGGGCAGTCGCTCGAAATAGTCGAAGACGTCGAAACCCATGTTCACGGCGCTGATCGCGGCGTGAGCCAGGTCCAGGACGAGGCCGAGATTGAATTTCTCCAAAAACTCCCGGATGAAGAGGGGGTCGCAGACCTTGTTGTAGAGACCCGTGGGGTAGAAGTTGTAGTTTTCCAGGGCAACGGGTCCCTCGTAAAAGGACCTCAATAGTCCCAGGTTCTTCTTGGCCCTTTCGAAGATGGCCTTCTGACCCAGGACGGGCGAGGTGGGGAGTATGCCTTCCCTGCGACGGGCGGAAGGTCCCAGGTCGCAGCTGAACATGGAGGGCTTCTGTTCCTTCAGGAACTTGGCCACGGGCGGGAACTGTTCCTTGAAGTCGTCCTCGCAGATCCCGTAACCCCAGTGGAAGACCCTCGGAAGGTCCGGGAGCCAGTACGGGGGAGTGGGGTTTTTCAGTTCCAGGACCTCGGCCAGGGACAGGATCTCGTGCACCAGGGGGTTGGTTCTGTCGAAGAGGTGGGACACGGGAAGTCCCGCGAAGCAGTTGGGATTGTGGTTTTTCGGCTGCATGGCGTTTCACTTTTCCGTTCGGGGCGTTTCCCGAAAACGCCCGGGGGAAGGGGGGAATTCGACTTCGGCGCGTGTCAGGGCATGACGAAGTCGTCGGGGG
>JAITKT010000149.1 GCA_031278225.1 Deltaproteobacteria bacterium | reverse complement strand
CGGAACCCCTTTCGCGGTCGTCCCGGAGGTTCCGGCGTCCTTTCCCCGAAGGACCCGAACTTCGGGATCGATGCGTTCGATCCCGTCGGTCCGTTCGCTCCGACCGTTCCGGTCTTCCAATCGATCCAGCGGCTCCGCGCGCCTCGACGTCAAAATTGACGTCAAAATTTCGGGGGCGGCCGCGGAAACCGACGACTGTTGACAAACGAGGGCAAAAGCGGGTAAAGTCATTTTTTTCCCTCGGGAAATTCCCGGTCGAGACGGTCGTTTTTCGAAAACGTCGGCGTTTTCCGAAGACGCCGCGCGACCGCGTCGTTTTTCCCGTTTCCCCGCTTTTCCGGGAAGGCGTTTCCCCGGACGGAGGCGCCGACGCGCGCATTTCAAGGAAACCGCGATGGTCCCCAGGAAACCGAACGGCACCGCGAACGAAACCAAAAAAGAAAGAAAAAAGCCGGTCAGAAGGGTTTACGAAGACCCGATTCCCGGAAGGCTCGGCAATCTGCGGGAGCGCATGGCGGAAAACGGGGTGTCGGCGGCGCTCGTAAAGTCGCCCGAGAACCGCCGTTATTTTTCCGGTTTTTCCGCCGAGGACTCCCAACTCGCCGAAAGCAGCGGTTTTCTTCTCGTGACGGAAGACCGAAAGTTTCTCCTGACCGACGGCCGCTACACCACCCAAGCGCTCAGGGAAGCACCGGGTTACGAGGTGGTGACCCACGGCGGCCGCGACTTGGGGGAGAAGCTCAAGGAATGCCTGCCCGACGTCAAAAGCCTCGCCTTCGAGGCGAACCACGTGACCGTGGGCTTCCACAATGTCTTGAAACGCTCCCTCGCGGGGGTGAAGCTTCGGACGCTTCCCTTCTCCCTCGACGTTTTGAGGGAGGTCAAGTCCCCGGAGGAGCTGGAGATCGTCAGAAAGGCGGTCAACATCACGGAAAGGGCCCTGGCGGACCTCTGGGCGGAGATCGAGCCCGGGGTCCCGGAATCCTGGCTCTCGGAGTTTTTGCTCGCGAAGTTCAAGGAATACGGCTCCACCCGTCCCGCCTTCCCGCCGATAGTGGCGGCCGGGGCCAACGCCGCCCAGCCCCACGCCGTTCCCGGAAGAAAGAAGGTGAGCAAGACCGAAATGGTCGTGTTGGACCTGGGCGCCACCTACAGGGGTTACGCCTCGGACATGACCCGCACCTACGTCCCCAAACTCGCGTCGGGCTGGCAGAAGACCATCTACGGCATCGTCCGGGACGCCCAGCTCATGGCCCTGGATTCGATAAAGGCGGGGGTCGCGGGGGCCGAGGTCGACAAGGTCGCGAGGGACCACATAACCAAGCACGGTTACGGGGAATTTTTCAACCACAGCCTCGGTCACGGGGTGGGTCTTCTGGTCCACGAGGAGCCGAGGCTCTCCCCCCACGCCACCTCGCCCCTGAAGGCGGGTTCCCTCGTGACCGTGGAGCCGGGCATCTATCTTCCCGAAAAGGGCGGGGTGCGCCTGGAGGAACTGGTCCTCGTGACGGAGACCGGTTGCGTCGTTTTGAACAAGGACAAACATTTCTACGATTTTTCCTGAGACGGTCCGGTCCGGTCCGATCCTCCCCCCTTCCCCTTCCCCCTCCCACCGGGGGGGGCAAAGATCCCCGCCCCGGGAACCTCGCGAAAGACCCCGTTCCGGGCGCGGCGGCGGTGACATCATGACGAAAGAGGCGCGAGAGGGCGGCAGGCTCTTTTTCAACGGACGCTTTCACACCCTTGACGAAACCAATCCCCTGGCGGGCATCGTGGCCGCCAAGGGGGATACCGCGGTCTACGTCGGGGACGATTTCCGGGAGGCCCTGGACGCCCTGAAAAGGGCCGGGGAACCCCGTCCGGGCCTCGCCGCGGGACCCGACGACGGCGTCGTCAGGGAAACGGACCTGAAACACCGCGCGGTCATTCCCGGTCTCATCGACGCCCACGCCCACGTCCTCCACGAGGGCATGAGGCTCTCGCAACCGGACGTTTTCGGACTCACTTACGAGGGGGCCCTGGAGGCCCTCGGGCGCGAGGCGAAAAAACTTCCCCCGGGAGCTTTTCTCCACGCCCGGGGCTGGGACCACAATCTTTACCCCGGCATGGCCTGGCCCGAAAAAGAGGACCTCGACCGCGTCTGCCCCGACAATCCGGCCGTGGTGGACAGGGTGGACAAGCACTCCGTCTGGGTGAACTCCCTCTTTCTGAAGCTCGCGGGGATCGACGAAAACACCCCGGATCCCCCCGGCGGGGAAATAAAAAGGGATCCCGCGACGGGAAAGCCCTCGGGCATCCTCGTGGGAAGAGCCATTCACGCGACTCACGAACACATGGCCCCCTGGGACGGACGGGACCCTTTGGAGACCTTCCTCGAGGCGGAAAGGGAGTTTCTCTCTTTCGGGGTCACGACGGTCATCGATTGCGGCACCCGGAAAAACGAGTTTCTCCTCTTGGACGAGGCTTACGCCAAAGGCATCCCGAAGATCAGGTTCAGGGCCTTCGTCGTCGCCGACCCCTGGGAGGAGGAGCTCCTCAAGGACGGCCCCAGGAGGGGCCTTCGGGGCGAGCGTCTCTCCCTCGACGGGGTGAAGATCTTCTCCGACGGATCGTTGGGTTCCCAGAGCGCCTGGCTCACCGAGGACTACGCCGACAGACCCGGGCACAGGGGCGACCACAACTACGACGACCAAAGCTTGGCCGGGCTCATGGAAAAGATCCGGGACAGGGGCCTTCAGGCGGCCATCCACGTCATAGGGGACGCGGCGGTGGACCAGGCCGTGCGGGTCATGGGAAAGGTGTTGGGGAAGGATTCCAAATCCAGACGTTGGAGACTCGAGCACTGTCAGATGTTTTCCGAAAAGGCCCTGGCGGAAGCCGTCGCCCTGGGGCTCATCCCCTCGATTCAGGGCGCGGGCCTCATGACGGACCTCCACATGGTCGGCCGACGCCTCGGGGAGGCGAGACTCCCCCGCACCTACAACTGGAAGACCATCCTGAAGGCGGGCTCCATTCTCCTGAACGGCTCCGACGCCCCCATCGAAACCCCCAATCCCTTCCACGGCATCTACGCCGCCATGGAGAGAAAGGACCTGAAAGGTCTCCCCCCGGGGGGTTACCTCCCCGAAGAAAGACTGACCCTGACCGAGGCCCTCCTGAGCTACACCAAATGGCCCGCCCGCGCCGCCTTCGCGGAAAACAGGCTGGGGAGCATATCCCCCTCCAAACTTTGCGACTTCACGGTCTTGGACAGGGACATCTTCGACGTCTCCCCCGGGGACATAGCGGACACCCGTCCCCTTTTGACGGTCGTGGGGGGCGAGGAGGTTTACGCGGACAAGGGTTGGGACTGAAGGGAAGCCGAGGTCCCCGGGGCCCGACGGAGGACTCCCGCGGACCCCCGCTTGCCCCTCGAAAAAAAAAAAAAAACGCCGCGGGTTCGCGGC
>JAITKT010000427.1 GCA_031278225.1 Deltaproteobacteria bacterium | reverse complement strand
GGATTTTGGCGACCGCGTTTTCGTGATGAAAGTTTACGGGAACCCGGTGACCGGCGAAAAAGACCCGAGGGGTTCGGGTTTCCGTCCGGAAACGGCGTCGGACCTCCGAACCGGACGCTCGTCAGCGTCCCGCTCCGTTCGCGGCCGATCCCGGGCGCCCCGAAACTCCCCCTTCCCGGTTCGACGACTCGCGACCCGAAGCCCCCCCCCAAAAAAAAAGAATTTCGGCGCCGCGTTTTCGCGATGAAATCGCACGAAAACCCGGTGACCCGCGAAAACGACCCGCGGGTTTCCCGTTTCGGCGCGAAACCGGCGTCCGACGCCGATCGACGCCGATCTCGGCCGCCCCCGAAACTCCCCGCCGGCGTTCGGGCCGTTTGTTTCGGAGAATCCTTTCGCGACACCGCTTTGAACCGCGTCCCCGCCCCAAGAGAGACGCGGGCGCCGGCTTTCGCTGGAAAAAATCCGCGAATCGGACCGGGTCGCCCGCCCGCGCCTCCCGGATGGCGCGACGAAATCCCCCGTGTTTTCGGGGAGGGTCGCGCCGCAATCTCATAAAAACGCTCTTCGTCGCGTAAGACGGGGGCATGAGGAGGAGCCCCCGCGTCCGGCGTCGCCGAAAAAAAACGGGACGTTCTCCCGGAGAGCTTGAAAGGTCAAAGGTCCGGGTTTCCGGCGGGACGACGGGAGCCGGAATGGCCGAAAGGGCCAAAGTCATAATCGCGCGAGAAGAGGACATGACCGGCGCCAACGAGGGCGAGCGGGCCCGACATTCGCCCGAACGCGGCGGGGGGACTCGGCGTCAATGGTTCAGTCCGAGGCTCGCGCGGCGGCGGCCGGCCGGGCCGTTTGACGCGCCTCTTTCCGGCGAGCCGCCGGGTCATGAGCCCGACGCGATTGCCGGGGCCGTTGAAACCATTTGGAACTCATCGCGTTAAAATGACGCGGCATGGGTTATTTTCGGTCATTTTCGGTTTTCATAAGCGCCTAAACGCGTGAATCGGGACTTCGGCGAACACCGGAAGGCGCTCGCGACTTTCCCGCGCGATGAAACATCCCCCGGCGTCGGCGCGCGCGGGGAAACGGCGGGCCCCTCGCGCTCGCGAAGGCAAATTTCCGCGGAAAGACGGACGCCCGGAAACGTCTTTCCTTTTCCGGGAACGACCATGAAGCCGAAACGACAAGACTTCCCGGCCATGTGTTTTGACGACATGTCTCCATTGGCCGGAAAACGCGAACGAAGTCCGGCCCATTGCCCGCGGAAGGGATGTCCGCCCGCGGGACGCGTCCGTCGTGTCCGGCCGGGGAATTCGCCCGCGACTCTCGAACGCGACCCGTCAAACCCGAAAACAAACAAACCGGGTTCAAGCGAAGCCTCGGTTTTTTGGGGTCGGGACCGGCCGGAACCGTCCGGCGTCCTCTTTCCGGAAAAGCTTTTTGGCGAAAAAAACGCGATTCCGGCGTTCCCTCGAAGCGCGCGAAGGTCCGGTCCCCGCGGGCGTCGGAAGCGACTCCCGCTTTTTGAAAACGGATCCCTAATTCGTGTAGAGCGTGTACTCCACGGGACGATCTTCCAGGTTTCTCACCTTCAGGGTGTAATTTCTGCTGACGGTGGGCTTCCACTTGTACGAGACGTTGGAAGCGGCGACCGGGGAATCGAGGGACGCGGGAGTCAGGACCGGGTTTCCCCCGTCGTCGACTATCGTGAACTCCACGAGATTGGACCCGACCACGGAAAGAAACACCTGAGCCTCCTCGCCGCCCCTGAAGGAAATGACGTAGACGTCGGTGTTCCCGGGTCTCACGCTGTCGTAGTATTCGGTGAAGCCGTAGACGCTCTGCCTCTTTCTTCCGCTGAGTCTGGTTATGTTTTCGATGAACTTCGCGATTTCGCCGTAGGACTTTTCCCGGGAGAGATTCAGGGCGTCCCGGTAGAGAGAGTCGGTCTTCGCGCTTTGAGCCAAACGGGGCGAACCGTCGGCGGGCTTGGATTCCGCCGGCGCCGGAACCGAGGAGTCCGATTCGACGGTCGTCTTTTCGACCAAACTTTTCCTCGGCGAAACGTCGTCGAAGATCTGGGCGGCGGCGAAAAGAAGCAAGGGGGAATTCAGGTCGCGACCGTAGGTTTCGACGTCGGTTCCCAAAGAGAGTTTTTCCAAGGGGCCGAAGTCATGCTTGAGGTCATCGGCGGCCGCGGCCGGTTTGGCGGCGGGGGGTTCGCCCTCCGCGCCGGAGACCGACGCGCCCGCGAGAAGGATTGACATCGCGGAAAACAGAATCGCCGCCGTTTTCAAATGTTTTTTCGGCATGATGACACCTCGAAAATTGGCGAAATCGCCAAAGACCCGACAAAACCAAGAGGGGTTTTTCCGACCGTTTGCCCGCGGTTCGCGGACCGCCGGGAAGCCCGAACGAATCAAAACCCCCGGGGGGACGCTTCGAATTCGAAACCGGCCGGGGCGGACCGTCGCCGCGCGACCGACGCGACGGGGCCCGCCGGGGAAAACCCCGCGTCACCGGCTCCCGGCTTGGTTCAAATTCAAAAACAGGGAGTAGATTAAGGATTCGGGGGTGTTGTTCACCGCTTCGACGGAGTGATCCCCGCTTTTTTCCGGGGTGAACGAGAGGGCGCAGACCCCCAGGACCAAGGGTTCCGTCTTGACGACTTTTCCGTCGGGGTCTTTCACGGTGAGGTGCATGTCCCGTTCCCCCCCGACCTTCAGGATGACGAAGGACGTCGCGTTCGCCTCGAAGGACTTTTTGTAAACGTCCGTGTCCCCGGGATTGATGACGGCTTTTATCTCCGATATGACCGGTCCCTCCGGTTCGCCCGCGAGGCAGGCTTCCCCGATCTCGAAGATGGTGTCGGCCAGGGTCTCGTTGTTTTGATTTTCCGCGAGGTCCAAAGCCTCCTCGAAGATGGCGGTCCGGGGATCCGTCCCGGCCTCGCCCGCCGGAAGGGGAGCGATCTCGCCGCTCAGGGAGATCTTCTCCAACTCGCCGGGCCGGACGTTCACCGCGGACAAGAGCTCGCCCGCCGCCGCCAGAAGGATGGGGGATTTTTCCAGACGCGCGTATTGGGCGAGTCTTAAGGAAACCTCGATCTTTTTGGCGATTGCCGACTCCCGGCCGTCGTCGGGAGCGGCGCCGCGGGCCGCGGGCGCGAACCCGACGGCCGTCGGAAACGAGGCGAGCAAAGCCGCGACGACGAAAAACAATCTGATTTTTCCCAATCTTTCCATGTGGCGACTCCTCGTGGAACTTCATTGGCGCGAAACGCGCCCGGCGTCGGGACAATCGAATCTTTCCCCGTTCGGCCCGGTCGGTTGCCGGTCGCTTGCCGGTCGCGGCGCGGGGGGTTCGGACGAACCCGGAGCTCGGGGCGACGTTTCCTTCCCCCTCTTTGACCCCCGGGTCCGGAGGGCCGTCGCCCGGGGCTTTCGCCTTAACCTGAACGGGCCCGTCGCGCTCTCGACGACGCGCGCGGACGTCCGTTTTCGTTCGTCCCCGAGACGCGGGGGCCCCTCGGGGAGATTCGCGGCGCCGCCCGGGTCGCGGGGATCGGTTGGGTCCGGCGCGTTCGGGTCAGGCCCCGGGGGAAAGGCGGCCCGAAAAACGCCGGTCCCGAAGGGGTTTTAAAACCGGACCCGGCCCCCGGTCAGTTGGAAAAAAGAAGGTAATCCACCCAGGTTTCGGTGTTGTTTATCACCTTTATCTTGTAGTCCTGGGTCTCCCCGGGCACCCAGTTGCAGGACCCGACGCTGGTCGAATCCCTGTCCCCGACGACGATGGCGTTTTTGGTGTCATAGATCTCCAGATCTATGTCGTTGTCGCCGTCGGCCACGACCAGAACCGTCGCCTGCTCCCTGGCCTTGAAACTGTGGGTGTAAACGTCGGCGGAGTTGGGCTTCAACCTGTCCGTGTGCTCGATGGCGGCGTAGGTGCTCTGCCTGGAACCCCGCTTGGCTTTCATGCCGGTTATGAGGTTCGACATGGTTTGGTTTCCCTGGGCCTCGGCGAGGCTTATCGCCTCGTCGTAGATGCCCCCGGGGTCCAGCCTGAAGGGACCTTCCGCGCTCGCGGGGGGAACGGCGGAGTCGTCCCCGCCCTCGACGGTCTTGGAAAGCTTTCCCTCTTTCGTCGAGACGCCGCTCATGAGCTCGGCCGCGGCCGCGAGCAATATCGGCGACTTGGTCGCGCGTCCCTCGTCCAGGAGCTTCGCGGCGAGGGCCATCTTGGCCACTTCGGCGGAGGCCCCGGCCGGCTCCCCGTCGGGAGCGGCGAAGAGGGGCGCGGCCGCCGCGAGGAAAAGGGCGAGGGAAAGCGCGAGGCAAAGGACGGGGACGGACGATGATTGCGTCAAGCGGTCAAGCATGTCTTCCTCCTTACGTCGGGTGACGTTCGAAAGCGTTTTCGGGCGGCCCGGCGGTCCCGGCGCGCGTCCGGGATCGCCCCGGGGGAAAACCCCGGAAACGAACGAAGCGAACGAAACGACCGATGCGAACGAAGCGAACGAAACGAACGAAGCGAACGAAGCGACCGAAACGAACGAAACGTCCCGACCCGGTGAGTTCGCGAAGAGAGGCCGAAGAACGCGATGATTCAAGGAATCAATATAAGGGCAAACTTCCGCGAAGTCAAGAAACGCGTCGTTTCCCCGATTTTCGGACGGAAACTTTTCGGTCCCCGTTTTCGGTCCGCGTTTCCGAAGGGGAATTCCCGAAAATCGCCTTTCGGGCGGAAATTCGACATTCTTTTTCCAAAAAAAACAAAACGGATGACCCCCGGGGTCCATCCGTCTCCCGACGGCCGGTTTCGCCCGAGCGAAGGCCGTCAAACCGCGATGACGTTTAATGGTCGGATTCAGTTCGGTTAATCGTCGCGAACTTCAAAAAAATTTTTCGCGCCGATTCGGGCGCGCGTCGGAGTCGCTTTGTTTAGGTTTTCGAAGATTCGGGACCGCCCGGCGATCCCGATTCCCTTCCCGATCTTTTCCCGCGTCTTTCCCCGGGTCTTCGCGGGGTTTCATCCCCTCCCCCTCCCCCTTTGGGGGGGAGGGGTCCGGCTTCGGGGAGATCGGTCTTCGAAGGGGATGAAAGTCAACGCGTTATGGTCCGTTTCGCGAATCTCGGATATAATCGTCAGCGGTCCCAGGAGTGACCGTAACCTTGGCGATCGCCGCGACCGTGTCCGCCCCGGTGACGACCGTCGTCGTAATACCCGTCGCGGCCTTTGTGTCCGCGTCTTCCGCCCTTGTCTCCGCCGAAGAAACCGCAGCCGTCATTTCCCCAATGGGGGCCGGGGTCGCCGAGATGGGCGCCCTTGGCGAAAGCGGGAAGACCGCTCTTCTCGTATTCGGCCTTGAACTCGAGCCTGAGCTCGTGGAGTCTGTCGCGAAGCTTCCGCATCTCGGCCACGACGGCCTTGATGTCTTCGGGTTTGGCGTTGGGATTTCCCGCGAGGGCGTCATAGACGAGTTGCTGGTCCCGGAGATTCTGCCTGACCGGCCTCGTCTTTTCGAAGTGCTCCGCGAAAAGCTTCCGGCTCGTCTCCGCCTGCTCGGGGGTGAGGGCCGGGGGAGGCCCGGGGACCCCGGTCGCGTCGACCGCGGCGCCCCGGTGGCCGGGTTGGGCGTTGAAGTGGGGACCGCCCTGGGCGTAAGCCCCGAACGAGAAGACCAATATGACGGCCGCGGCCGCGACCGCCGCGATGATGCCTTTTTCGGACGTTTTTTTCATGAGTGCGCTCCTTATGGTTGCTCGGGGACGGGGGCGCCTTCCCGGCGCTCTTCCGTTCCCCGACCCTCGAAACCCCCGGGACATCGGGGGGTTCGGGATGATTTCGGGTGAAAGGCCGGGGCGCGAAACGCGCGCGCGTTTCGTCGTCCGGACCGCCCGCCGGCTTTCGCCGGCCCTTTTCCCGACCTCCGCGGCCGGGCTTCGGGAAGGTAAAGAGCAAATCCCGTGCCGGAGCGCGCCCCGGGGGGTTTTTCCCCCGTTTTTTTGACCCCGGCCGCGCACGGGTCCGTTTTGGCACCGAACGTGCTTCGTTATCGGGGGGCCCGCGATTTTCACCCGAAATTTTTTCGCGCCCGGGGGTTCCTTTTGACCCCCGCGAATTTCGGACGACGAACCCGATAACCCCGTTCGCCCGCGTGTTTCTTGGTTTCGTCGATTCCGGGGAAAGCTTCGCCCCCTTGACGGGGCCGCCCGCGGGCGCGAATTCGCGAATCCCCCGCGCGCGTTTTCGACCCCGGGCGGTTTTGGATACAATTTACCCGCCCTCCGGTTAATAATTACGCTTTCGCCCGAGGGGGGCGGGCGCGTTCCGGGGCGGGGGCCCGCGGCGGCGGCCGCCGGACCCCGCCCCGGAGGGTTCTTTTCCGGGGCGTTTTTTTTTTTTTTTTCGAGGACCGGATTCCATGAAGACCTCCCGAGACAGCAGACTCGATTCCTTTTTCCAGCTCCCCGTCTGGTTCAAGATAGCCATAACCGTGGGGGTCTTCGTTCTCGCCACCCTCATAGCCAACAGGGACCTCGGGAGGGAAAGGCGTTATCTGGAGGACCTCTACCTGCAGAAGGGGGAGAGTCTCATAAGGTCACTCGGAAACATCTCCATATTGAGCCGCTCCAGACTCTCGGACGCCGATCTGAACAATTTCTTCGGACAAATGGAGTGGGGGGAGGCCCTCTACTTCGTGACGACGGACATGGAGGGGGGGATCATCAACTCTTCCGTGATAACGGAGGACGCCTCGGCCCCGAGGTATTCCCCGGCGCAGTTCGGGGACGCCTTCAAGAATCCGGACAAACACGAGACCTTCAGGGAGAACGGCTTTCAGCCCCCCCTCCCCCACACCCGGATAAGGACCGTGAACGGAAAGGAGATCTTCTGGGTCTACCGGCCCCTGTGGTTCACCTTTGACCCGGACGGCTTCCTCTCCGACGAGAAGGCCAAACACAAGGGACCCCAGGGTCCCCCCCTCCCGGGCATGGACCACCGGAGACCCGGGGGGGCCTTCAGGGAGTCCTTCCCCCCGGGATTTCACATAAGCAAGCCCCATTTCGAGCCCCCGGTCCCCAAAAACCCCAAGGAGGCCCGCTACTGTTGGGTGGGCTTCGACATGGCCCCCTTCGAGGCCTCGGCCCTCTCCGCCAAGGTCAACACCACCATCTTTCTCGGGCTCTGCACCCTCGCCGCCCTGGCGGGGATCATGGCCCTCTTCTGGGCCCACGACTCGAGACTCACGAGGAGGCTCTACCAGGACGCCAACGCCCTCGCGGGGGAGATAATCTCGAGGCTCCCCATGGGCCTCGTCATCAACGACAACGAGGGCAAGGTGACCATGGTGAACAGGGCGGCCTCCAGGATAAGCGGGCTCCCCGAGGCCGAACTCGTGGGGAAGAAGCTTTCCTCCCTGACCTTCGGGTCCTTCCCCCAGGACGAGGAGCTCTGGGGGGCGGAGTGCGACGTGAGATTCAACGGGGGCCTCTCCCCGAGGCTCTCCGTCACCGCGGGTCCCATTTTGGACCACAACGGCGACAAGCAGGGGCGGGTCGTTCTCGTGGACGACTTGGGGGAACTGGGAAGGCTCAAGGCCGAGCTGGCCCAGAAGGAGAGGCTCGCCACCCTGGGGTCCATGGCGAGGGGTTTGGCCCACGAGATAAGAAACCCCCTGGGAGCCATAAAGGGCCTTACCCAGCATCTTTTGACGAAGACCGGGGAAAGCATCCCGGAGCGGGAGTCCCTGGAGGTGATTCTCGCGAGCGTGGAGCGCCTGGCCGAAACCATCACCGACTTTCTGGAGTACGCCCGCCCCACCAAGTTGAATCCCAACCCCCTTGATTACGGGTCTTTCCTCGAGAAACTCAACACCCTCATCATCCACGACGCGGACTGCGAAAACGTGACGGTGAGGCTGGACGTCCCGGAGAGGGAGATCCGGGTCCGCGCCGACGGCACCCTTCTCGCCCAGGCCTTCCTGAACCTGTACCTGAACGCCATCCAGGCCACCAAGGACAATCCCCCCGAAAGGCCCGGGGAGATCCTCGTGACCCTCAGTCCCTCCGCGAGACCGGAGGGGGGGGAGGCCGTCGTGACCATGGCCGACAACGGCCCCGGCTTCGGGGAGGACCAGCTGGCCCACCCCTTCGTGCCCTACTTCACCAGCAAGGCCCAGGGCTGCGGCCTGGGTCTCGCCCTCGTGAAAAAGATAATAGAGGCCCACGACGGGAAAGTGATCCTGGGAAACCAGGAGACCGGGGGCGCCATCCTCACCATAGCCCTCCCCATTCTTCCCGCGGATTCCGAAAAGCCCTCCCTCTCCCCCAAGCCCGACAAACCCCCGCGGCAACCCTCCCCGCCCCCCCCGGCCCCCCGACCCTCCCGGCCCGCGACGAATCAAAGGACCCCGGGCCCGGAGTCCGGACGCCTCCCCGACTGACGACCCGGGCCCCCGAAGGGCTCGCGATCGCTCCCGAAATCATCCGGGCGAACCGGCCCGCGATCGATCCCGCGAACCGCGCCCGCGTTCCCCGGACCTTCCCGAAAACCGCGAACGGCGCGATCCCC
>JAITKT010000424.1 GCA_031278225.1 Deltaproteobacteria bacterium | reverse complement strand
GGGCGATCGACGGGAGTGGTTTTCGAGAGGAAGATCCGGGAAAGGGCGCCCCGGACCCCCTTTCCCGAAAGACGAATCATGGCCACGGCCCCGGTGCCCGCGGCGGCGGCGGTGGAGATCGCGGCGATGAGATCCCCGTCGGATTCGCGGTCGGCGTCGCGGCCTGCGGGGGTCGGGGGCGGTGTCGCCGCGGGGGTCGTTTCCGTCCCCGACCCGTCCCGGGGTTTTTCCGGGGTCATTCGGCGTCCTCTTCGGGGTCGACGGGGACGAGGGATTCGCGGGGGGCGAGACCGACGGTAATGACCAAGGCGTCATTGGCGTCGTTCGCGTCGACCGAGAGGGAGTTTCCGTCCATGATTTCGCCGTTCAGGAGCTTCATGGCCAGGGGGTCCATGAGCTCGGTTTGGACGGCCCGCTTCAGGGGGCGGGCGCCGTAGGCGGGGTCGTGACCGGCTTTGGCGAGGAAGTCCAGGGCCCGGTCCGAGAGGGTCAGGGTGAGTTTTCTCTCGGCCAGGCGCTTCGCGAGAAGCTCGATCTGGAGGGCCACGATCTCCCGGAGGTTTTCCTCCGACAGGGGGTTGAAGGTCACGACGTCGTCCAGGCGGTTCAGGAACTCCGGGCGGAAGCGGGACTTCAGGGCCGCGGTCACTTTAATCTTCAGCTTTTCGGGGTCGGTTTCGGAGTGGACGTGCTCGGAACCGACGTTGGAGGTCATGATGACGACGGAGTTCTTGAAGTCGACCGTTCTTCCCTGACCGTCGGTGAGTCTTCCGTCGTCGAGGATTTGGAGAAGGGCGTTGAAGACGTCCGGGTGGGCCTTTTCGATCTCGTCGAAGAGGATGACCGAGTAGGGTTTTCTTCTCGCGGACTCCGTGAGGTAACCGCCCTCCTCGTAACCCACGTAGCCGGGAGGGGCCCCTATGAGTCTCGCGACGGAATGCTTTTCCATGTACTCGCTCATGTCCAGGCGCGTCATGGCGTTTTCGTCGTCGAAGAGGAATTCGGCCAAGGCCCTCGCGAGTTCGGTCTTTCCCACCCCCGTGGGACCGAGGAAGATGAAGGAGCCTATGGGCCTCTTGGGATCCCCCACGCCGGCCCTGGAGCGGCGGATGGCCTTGGAGACGATGGCTATGGCCTCGTTTTGGCCGATTACCCTCTTCGCGAGTTTGGACTCCATGTTCACGAGCTTTTCCCGCTCCCCCTCGAGGAGGCGGCCGGCGGGGATGCCCGTCCATTTCGAGACCACGCGGGCGATGTCGTCCCTGTCGACCTCTTCTTTTATGAGGCGCTCCCGCTCTTCGCCTTTGGAGGCGTTAGGGAGTTCCCTCTCGAGAGTCGGGAGCCTCCCGTACTGGAGCTCGGCCGCGAGACCGAGGTCGCCCTCGCGGCGGGCCCTTTCGATTTCGCCCCGGACCTTTTCCATTTCTTCCCGGATCTCCCCCGTCCTGGAGACGAGGGCCTTGTCGGCCTCCCATTTGGAGGAGAGGTCCGCGTCCCGGCGGGCGAGGTCCCGGAGCTCGGCCTCGAGTTTGTCGAGCCTGTCCCGGGCCGCGGGGTCGCGCTCCTTTTTCAGGGCCTCCTTTTCTATGGAGAGCGTCACTATCCGCCTTCGGGTCTCGTCCAGCTCCGCGGGGAGGGAATCGATGTCGAGCCTCAGACGGCTCGCGGCCTCGTCAATCAGATCTATGGCCTTGTCCGGGAGAAACCTGTCGGTGATGTAGCGGTGGGAGAGGGTCGCGGCCGCGACTATGGCCCCGTCGGTTATGGTGACCTTGTGGTGGACCTCGTAGCGCTCCCGGAGGCCCCGGAGGATGCTTATGGTGTCCTCGACGGTGGGTTCTTCGACCAAGATGGGGGCGAAGCGCCTCTCGAGGGCCGCGTCTTTTTCTATGTTTTTGCGGTATTCGTTTATGGTCGTGGCTCCCACGCATTTGAGGGCCCCCCTCGCGAGGGGGGGTTTCAGCATGTTTCCGGCGTCGAGGCTCCCCTCGGACTTTCCGGCCCCGACCAACAGATGCATCTCGTCGATGAAGAGAATCACGTCCCCGCTCGCGGCCTCGACCTCCTTTATGACGGCCTTGAGTCTTTCCTCGAACTCGCCCCGGTATTTGGCCCCGGCTATCATGGAGCCGATGTCCAAAGAGAGGAGCCTCTTGTTTTTGAGGGTTTCGGGGACGTCCCCGGAGACTATGCGTCTGGCCAAACCCTCCACTATGGCGGTCTTCCCCACCCCGGGCTCGCCCATGAGGACGGGGTTGTTTTTGGTCCGCCTCGACAACACCTGCATGACCCTTCTTATCTCCTCGTCCCTCCCGATGACGGGATCGAGCTTTTGCTTTCTGGCCTCGTCCGTCAAATCCCTCGTGAACTTTCGCAGGGCCTGGAACTTCTCCTCCGGATTCTGGTCCGTGACCCTCTGGCTGCCCCGGAGCTCCTTCAGGGTCCGGAAGACCAGATCCCTCGAAAGACCGTTTCCGATGAGAATTTTCGCGGCCGGGTCGTCGGCGTTGTCGAGGATGCCCAAAAGCAGGTGTTCCGCGGAGACGTAGTCGTCCCGCATCTTCTCCGCCTCGGCCTCGGCGAGATTCAGGGTCTTCTTGAGGTCGGTCCCCGTGTAGCACTCGACCCCGGGGCCGGTGATTCGCGGGAGCTTTTCCAGCTCCTTTTCGATGTCCCTCATGAGGAGCGAGACCGGAAGGCCGGCCTTTCCCACCACGGAGCCTATGATGCCGTCCCGTTGTTCCAGGAGGGCCAAAAGCAGGTGAAGGGGCCGTATTTCCTGATGGTTTCTCTTCTCGGCCAGGTTTTGGCACTCCGTCAGGGCCTCCTGGGACTTTATCGTGTATTTGTCGAATCTCATGTTTTTGTCCTTCGAATCGGGTTTTCCGCCGATAAAAAAGTAAGTTTCCCGGGGCCCCTTGTCAAGTTGATTTCGGGGCCGAAAGGGCCTAGGGGGCGGGGATTCTCGGGCCGGGAAGGCGTCCGCGCTTCCCCCTCG
>JAITKT010000401.1 GCA_031278225.1 Deltaproteobacteria bacterium | reverse complement strand
AAAACCGGAAGCGATTTCGGGCCGTTTTTTTCCTTTCCCCGAAAAACCGCGCCCGCGTTTCGGGGTCGGTCGTTTCGGATTCGTCTTTCCGCCTTGCCCGGAAACGTCTTGTTTTCATTGACGTTTTCCCCGAATTTTCGGAAACGGGGGCCCGCGGGGCCCGGGGTTTTCCCGGGACCGGACACCATGACGAAAGACGGCGCGGGTCGGCGTCCGCCCGGCGGCCCCCCGCGAATCCCCGCCAATCCGCTTTTTTTTCAACCTCACCGAAAAAAATGCTATAATGAAAACCGCCTTCAATCGACGGAATCATCCGAACTCCCTCAATCGCGGCGGTGACAAATGCCCAAACTGGTCGTTTTGGACGCTCACACCCTGAACCCGGGCGACATTTCCTGGGATCCCGTGAAATCCGTCGCGGAGGATTTCACCTCGTACGAGCGCACCGCGAACGAAGACAGGCTCGAAAGAATCGGGGACGCCGACCTCGTCCTGACCAACAAGACCCCGCTCTCCCGGGACATCATCGAAAAAGCCCCCAACGTCAGGTACATAGGCGTCCTGGCCACCGGCTACAACATCGTGGACCTCGGGGCCGCTTCCGAGAAAAACATCGTCGTCACCAACATCCCCGGCTACGCGACCGACGCGGTGGCCCAGCTGACCTTCGCCCTTCTTCTGGAGGTGTGCTGGCACGTTGGTCATCACAGCCGGGTCCTGAAGGCGGGCCGTTACAAAACCCTGCCCGACTTCTGTTTCTGGGATTTCCCCCTCTCGGAGCTCACGGGCAAGGTCATGGGGATCGTCGGTTACGGGGCCATCGGGAAGGCGGTGGCCAAAATCGCCCGGGCCATGGGGATGGAAGTCATCGCCCACAACGGGGAGAGACCTCCCAAAAACCTCGGGGGGGAGACCGCCCCGACGGTGAGTTTCGCCGAACTCCTGAGGCGCTCGGACGTCATATCCCTCCACGCCCCGCTGAACGAAAAGACCGCGGGCATGATAAACCGCGCGTCCATCGCGGGCATGAAGGACGGGGTCGTCATAATCAACACCGCGAGGGGCGGGCTCATCGAGGAAAAGGACCTCGCGGACGCCCTCATGTCCGGGAAGGTCGCCCACGCCGCCGTGGACGTCGTGAGCCGCGAACCCATACGGGACGACAATCCCCTTCTGAGCGTCCCCAACTGCCTCATAACTCCCCATTTCGCCTGGGGTCCGACGGAAGTCAGAAGACGCCTGATGGAAACGGCGGCCGAAAACATTCGCCGTTTTCTCGCGGGAAATCCCCAAAACACGGTGACTTTCGAAAAGAGCTAGAGCCGTCGAAAAAATTCCCCCCGGACGTTCCCCCGGAATTTTTCGTTTTTTCGCGTTTTTCGGCGATTTTTTTGTTTTATTTCGTTCGGGGCCCGTTTCGACGGAAAAACCCCGATTCCGGCGTTTCCGGTCGGGCCCCGTTCTTTTCGCGGGAATGTTTCTTCTCCCGACCTTTTTCCCCGGGGACGGGTTTCGCGGCGGCGAAAATTCCCCCGCGAGGGTCCGCCGGGCCCCGTCGCGGCGGGCTTTCGCGCCAATCGTCCGCGGCCCGCGCCCGTCCGAATCCCGCCGTCCGCGTCCGCAAACTTTAAAAAATGACCTTCGAGGGTCTTATGCCAACCCGAAAACCGGTATATCATGTGACAAGCTCTTAACCGCCAGGGCACAATCAACACCCCTCCTCTTCCCCCGGGAGGGAGCGCGTTTCGGGAGAAAACATGAAAATCGTCATCGCCCCGGATTCTTTCAAAGGAAGTTTGACGGCCCTCCAAGCCGCCCTCGCCATAAAAAGAGGCTTGGTGAACGTTTGGCCCGACGCCGAGTATCTCGTCTTTCCGGTTTCGGACGGAGGCGTCGGAACGGTGGAAGCCTTGGTTTATCTGACCGGCGGGACGACCTTCGTCGACGAGGTGAAGGATTCCCTGGGACGGAAGATCAAGGCCGCCTGGGGTCTTTTGGGCGACGGGAAAACGGCCGTCGTGGAGATCGCCTCCGCCTGCGGTCTCATGAATCTCTCCCCGAAGGACCTGGACCCCGCGAGAGCCTGCACTTACGGCTTCGGGCAACAGATACAGAAAGCCCTGGAAAAGGGCATCGACAGACTCATCCTGGGTTTGGGGGGAAGCGCCACCAACGACGCCGGGGCGGGCATGCTCGAGGCCCTGGGCCTGAAGCTCCTCAAGGCCGACGGAACCCCCATCGAGCGCGGGGCCCACGGACTCGGCGAATTGTTTTCGATCGATTCCTCCGGCCTGAACCCGAGGCTCGGGGAAGTGGAGATAACGGTGGCCTGCGCCGTGAAAAACCCCCTCCTGGGACCCAAGGGGACCAGCCAAATCTTCGGGCCCAAGAAAGGCGCCACGAACCTCCTGATCCCGGAGTTGGACAAAGCCCTCGCCAAATTCCACGAGGTCGGCGCCAAACACACCGGAAGGTCCGCGGATTCCAAACCCGGGGCCGGGGCCGCGGGAGGGGTCGGGGCGGCGCTGATGCTCTTCACCGAGGCGACCTTCGTCAAAGGCATAGAAGTGGTGCTCAAGGAAGGGCGCTTCGCGGAGAAGGCGGCGGGCGCCTCGCTCATCATAGCCGGGGAAGGGACCACCGACCAGGACACGCTCTGGTGGGGCAAGGCCCCCCTGGGGGTCTCCGACGCCGGAAGGGCCATGGGCATTCCCACCATCACCATAGCGGGAGCCCTGGAAGTCGGTTACCAAAAGCTCTACGACGGCGGCATGGCCGCGGTCATGGGCGTGATCCCCTATCCCATGTCCTATCCCCAGGCCATAGGCGACGCCTCCCGCTTCCTGGAAGACGCCGCCTGGCGTCTCGCGAGGATTCTCACCACGAAACTGGCCGACGCGGGGGAAGCGGAAAGCCGGCCGGCGGGAACGCACGTGGAGCCGGCGCTCTTGATTGGCGAAACCTGAAACCTTTTTTTCGACGCCGGCTTTCGCGAACAACGGGCCCGGGGGACAAAAAAGTCTCCCGGGTCTTTTTTTCGCCCGAGAGCGCGCGCCGGTTTTTTTGGCGAAACCCCGGGGAACGGCGCCCGGCGGGATTAACCCGCTTCGTCCCCGTCGACTTTTCCCGAAACGCCGGCCGCCGGAGTTTCGGGGTCAAGGGTTTCGACCCGCGATTCCCTTTCCTTCCCGTCTTTCCGGTCGTCGAGGCCGCGACGGGCGTTCCAATCGTTTTCGCGGCGACGCTCGCGGCGCCGACCGGAAGCGTTCGAACCGTTCGGGGAACGCGAATCGCCTTCCCCCGGGCCTGCCTCCGGTCCGACGACCCGGCCCGAGAAGCGGGTCTTCGATCCCGCCCCGAGGTCGCCCGTCACGGGAATCAGGCCCCCGTCCTCCTCGTTTTCCACGAACTCCACGACGTTTTCCGGGTTTTCCGGGTTTTCCGGGCTTTCCCGGCTTTCCCGGGAGGCCTCGCGGGCGTTTTCGTAGGCCAGGCAGCACATCAGACGACCGCACACCCCCGAAATTTTCATGGTGTTGATGGACATGTGCTGTTCTTTGGCCATGCGGACGGATATGGGGGAGAAGTTGCTCAAGAAGCTCGAGCAGCAAAAAGGCCTTCCGCACATGCCGTTCCCGCCGAGCATCAGGGACTCG
>JAITKT010000390.1 GCA_031278225.1 Deltaproteobacteria bacterium | reverse complement strand
GGGACCCGCGGCCCGCGAACGGGAGCGCCCGCGTTCCCCCGTCGGGTCAACGATTTCCGCGTTTTTTGTCGTAACGGAATTATTCCCGGGTTTCCGCCGTTCCCCGTTTTCTTCGCGCCAAAGGGAGCGGAACCCCTTTTTCGCCGGCCGCCCCGGGCGGCCCCGGCGGCCGCGGCTCCGCGCCGGGGTCCGTTCCGGCGAATCCGCCGTCTCCCCCCTTTTTTTCTTCGTCGACGGGGAGGCCGGACGAAGGGTCGCGCGAACGGTTTCGCCGAACGGGCGCGGGCGCGCGCTTTCGCGGGGGGAGGGGGAATCCCGGGGGTTTCCCTCGGGGATTCCCCGAAAAACCCCCGAAAGGGCCTCCCGCGGACGAAACCCGCGGCCTCGAAAGAGACCTCCCCCGGGGGTCGGGATTGGTTCCCGCCCCCGGAAAACACGAGAGAGGGACAACATGCCTGACAAAAAGACAAACGGCCCCGCGAACGCGGTCAGGGAGGAAGCCGAGGAGTTTCTGACCCTGGACTACAACAACCTGACGTCCGAAGCCCTGGGAGAGGGAAAGGGCCTGGATCAGGAGGACCTGAACGAGCTCAAGGGGCTTTTGAACGCCGCCCACAAGGACGTCGAGGCCCGCTACAAGAAGGGCTCCCTTCCCTTCATGGACCTTCCGAAAAGCCAGGACACCCCCAAGGCCGCGAGAAAGCTCGCCGAAATGGGGAGGAAAAAGTTCGAGAACATCGTGGTTTTGGGGATAGGCGGCTCGGCCCTGGGGACCTCCGCGATCTTCACCGCGTTGAAACCCCTGAACCACAACGGACTCTCGACCCCCAAGAGGAGCTGGCCGAGGCTCGTCGTGGCCGACAACATCGACCCCGAGGGTTTTTCCGCGATACTCGAGCAGCTGGACCTCAAGACCAGTTTCTTCAACGTCATCTCCAAGTCCGGGGCCACGGCCGAGACCATGAGCCAGTTCATGATCGTCTACGACCAGCTCCGGAGGACCCTCGGGAAATCCGCCATCAAGGACAGGCTCCTCATCACCACGGACCCCGAAAACGGGGTGCTCCGGAAGATCGTCGACTCCGAGGGCTTCATGTCCCTCCCCGTGCCCCCGGGCGTGGGGGGACGTTTCTCGGTCCTCACGGCCGTGGGGCTCGCGCCCTTGGCCATGGTCGGCGTGAACGTGACGGACCTTTTGGCCGGGGCCGCCAGGGCCCAGGAAGACGCGAGAAAACCCCCGCCGGGGAACAAGGCCTACGCCTTCGCGGGTTTGAATTATTTGTTGAACGTCAAAAAGAAGAAAAACGCCTTGGTCATGATGCCCTACTCCGACGCCTTGGCGAGAGTTTCGGACTGGTTCGGGCAGCTCTGGAACGAGTCCCTGGGGAAGGCGACCAGACTCGACGGCGCGCCCAACCCTCACGCCCAGACGGCTTACAAGGCCGTGGGGGCCACGGACCAGCACAGCCAGCTCCAGATGTACATGGAGGGAACCGACGAGAAGACGATCTGTTTTTTGGGCGTCGAAAACTTCAGGACCCAGGTGAACATCCCCACCATCTTCAAGGAGCACGAGGAATTGTCCTACCTCGGCGGCCACAACCTCGGCGAACTCCTGAACTTCGAGCGCCTGGGCACGGCCCGGGCCCTGACCGAAAACGGCAAGGCCAATTTCGGCCTGATCCTTCCCAAGATCTCCACCGCCACCGTGGGGTACCTCATCCACACCCTGGAAGTCGCGACCGTCGCGTCCGGCTCCCTCTACGGCATAAACCCCCTGGACCAGCCCGGGGTGGAGCTCGGCAAGAAATTCACCTACGGCCTCATGGGCCGGACCGGTTTCGGGGAGTTCAGGGAGCGCTACGACAAAGGTTTTTCCAACAAAAAGAAATACGTCGTGAAAACCCCGCCCCCCGCCCCGGTCAAGAAAGGCTGAGAAACGGGCCGGCCCCCCGGCCAATCCCCCCGCTTTCCCCCGCCCTCGAAAACCCCCCGGGAAGACCCGCGAAAGTCCCCCGGCCCGGGAAGGGTGCGTTCGAAGGGCTCCCGTCCCTTCGCGGGGCGTCATCAGAAAAACCTTTCGTTTTCGGACATGAAGGCGTTTTTTCGATCGCCCGAACCCCGCCGCCCCGGGGTCGCGGAACTTCCCCGCCCGCCCGGGGACTTCCCCCGGGCTTTCGCGACCCCCGCGCTTCGTGAAACGCCTCCCCGTTTGGTGTATCATGACCGACGGACGAAAGCGGGCGCGTTTCCGGAAACGCCCCCTCCCGCTCTTTTCCCGTCGGCCGCGCCCTCCCTTTCCGTTTCCCGCCCCGGGCCATGCCCCGAAGGAATCAAGTGTTTCGCGAAGAGAAAGAAAACAAGGATTTTCGGGGGGTCTTTTCCGAAAAGGAAGACCCGGCGGAGACCCTCGCGCGGGAGGCCTCCCCCGCCGGAGCGGCCGAGGGCGGGTCGGTCCCCGAGCGGGAAAACCCCTCCGAAGATAAATCGACGGACGACGGGCCCGGACCCGACGCCCCCTCCCCCGACAAAACGCCCCCGCCCGCGGCGGACGACCCGGTGAACGGGGACCCCTGCGGATCCGTCGCGGGTTCCGTCGCCGGCCCCGCGGCCCCGGCCCTTTCGGAATCCGTTTCCGATTCCGCCCCCGCCCCTCCGGAGGCGGACGCCGACGACGGGATAATCGACCTTTCCCCCGATTCCGAGGTTTCCTTCGACCGGGGTCCCGGGCCGGACGCCGGGGACGGGGTCCCGGAAGACGAAGAGGGCGAAGAGGGGGAAGAGGAGCTCGCGGAAGCGGAGAAGGGAGAAGGGGGAGCCGGGGGGGAATCCGCGACGGAGGAGGGGAAGGGAGGGGAGGAAGCCCCGCCGGACTCGCGGGAGGAGAAGCAGTTCAGGCTGGTCAAGTACTTCTCCAACGTCTCGATTCTGGTCATCTTCGTGAGCTGTCTCATTTTGGCCGCGGTCATGAGCGGGCAGGCGGAGGACATCATCTACGACCGGGTGGTGGAAGACACCATCATGATAATGGACAACCTGAACTTCCAGATGTACAACCATTTCCTGCTCCCCATCTACAGGGACAGGGGACAGGCCAAGCTGAGCGAACCCGACGCCTACTCCTTTCTCAACAACGTCATCCAAAACACGGTCTACGGTTTCGACATAAGCAGGGTCGCGCTCTACGACGCCCTCTACGGGATGATGGTCTATTCCTCCGAATCCGCGACCCCCGTGGTGGTGTACAGGGTCTCGCCGGAAACGGGGAAGCCGGTCCCGAGCGGGAGCTTCGCGGACCCCATAAGCTCTTACCTCGAGGCCGTGGCCAAGGCCTACCTCCCCCCCTCGGCCGAGATGATGGAGTCCCTCGCGAACCAAAGCGCCTATCCCAGGACCTTCTGGAGGGCCATAGGGGACATAGGGAGGGCCGAGTACCTGAATTACCTCAAGGACAGGACCGTCATCCGGAGGGAGGACGGGGATTTTCTCCTCGCGGGCTTTTTCCCCAGGGGACGTTTTTACATCCGCTGTTTCAAGGCCATGGAGGACTACTACTCGGACAACATCTCCGGGGTCCTTGAGATCACGAGGGACGTCTCCGCGGAGTACAGGCAGATAGCCGCCATGCAGTACGTGGCGCTCGCCATCGCCGTGGGGGCGACCATTTTCCTCACCTTCACCCTGAGGCTGGTGGTCGCGAGGGGCGAGGCCATCATCCATCAGAGGAACGCGGAAAGGGCCCTTCTGAACGAGCGCCTGAATCAGGTGGAAAGACTCGTGAACCTGGGGAGGATGGTCGCGACCGTCTCCCACGAGATTAGAAACCCCCTGGGGATCATAAACTCGTCGGCGGACTTTCTCGAAAACAATCTCAAGGAAAAGCCGGGGCTCGAAAGACTCGCCCGGGCCATAGTGGACGAGTCGGAGAGGCTTTCCCGCATAGTCACGGACTTTTTGGACTTCGCGAGGCCCCAGGAACCCAAGTTCGCGCCCGTCATCCCGGAAGAGCTCCTGGAAGAGATATTCGTCCTTTTGGAAGTGGACGTCTCGAGGGCCGGGGTGGAGCTCAAGGCCGACCTCCGCCCGGACCCCGGTCCCATCTCCGGGGACGGGGCCCTCCTCCACCGGGCCTTCATGAACATCCTGGTGAACGCCATCCAGGCCATGCCCGACGGGGGCCTTCTGACGGTTTCCACCCGGATCGAAAACAGGAGAGACCTCGCGAAGGAGAGCCTGGGCCGCCTCATCATAGAGGTGGTCGACACGGGTCCCGGGATAAACGTCGAGGCCCTCCCCAACCTCTTCAAACCCTTCTACACCACCAAGACCAAGGGCACGGGACTGGGACTCGTCCTCGTCCGCAACATAGTCGAAAGTCACGGGGGCAGTCTCGACCTGAGAAACGCGAGGGAGGGCGGTCCGGGCGAGGGCCGGGGCCTCAGGGTTTCCATGAGTCTCCCCCTCGCGGGGGACGGACTCTGAGCCTCGGGGGTTTTCCCGGGCATCCCCCCTCCCCCCGAACTCCCTTCCCGACCCCCGGTTCCGCGCTTTCTCCCCCGGCGGAACCCCCGTTGAACCGGAGAGCAATGAACGAAGTCATCCTCATAGTCGACGACGAGCCCAACTATCAGCTGGTCATAGGGCAGATGCTCCTGGCCGAGGGCTACGAGGTTTTGTCCGCCGGGAGCGGGGACGAGGCCTACAAAATCTTTTTGGACCATCCCGAGACGGGGCTGGTCCTGACCGACATGACCATGCCCAACGGAAACGGCATAGAGTTGTTGGAAAAGGTCAAGGCCCTGAGGCCCGAGGTTCCGGTCGTGATGCTCACGGCCCACGGGACCGTGGAGCTGGCCGTCAAGGCCATGAAGCGGGGGGCCTCCGATTACCTCACCAAACCCTACAAAAACGACGAACTCACCAAGACCGTGTCCATAGCCCTGGAGGTCTCCAGGCTCGCGAGGCAGAACAAGGAACTCAAGGAAGAGCTGGTCAAAAGGCACGGCTTTCATTCCCTCGTGGGGAAATCGAAGGCCATGCGGGAGCTTTACCAGCTTCTGGAAAAGGTCTCCCCGACCCGCGCGAACGTCTTGATCACCGGGGAGAGCGGCACGGGAAAGGAGCTGGTGGCGAGGGCCATCCACTACAACAGCCCCCGGAAGGACGGGTCCTTCGTGGCGGTGAACTGTTCGGCCCTGACCCAAACCCTTTTGGAAAGCGAGCTCTTCGGTTACGAAAAGGGCGCCTTCACGGGAGCCTCCCACACCAGACCCGGAAGGTTCGAGTTGGCCCACGGGGGCACCCTGTTTTTGGACGAGATAGGGGAGATGGGGGGAAACGCCCAGGTGAAACTCCTCCGGGCCCTCCAGGAAAGAAGCATAGAGAGGGTGGGGAGCGGGGTCTCCATAAGCGTGGACGCGAGGGTGGTGGCCGCCACCAACAGGGATTTGAAGGAAGAGATAGCCGCGGGGAGGTTCAGGGAAGACCTCTTCTACAGACTGAACGTGGTGCGCATAAACGTCCCGCCCCTGAGGGAGCGGATGGAGGACCTTCCCCTGTTAATCGAGCATTTCATGCGCAAGCACTCCCAGGACAGCTCCCAGGAATACGCCCTGGACCCCGAGACCAAGAGGCTCCTTTTCGCCCATTCCTGGCCCGGAAACGTCCGGGAACTGGAAAACGTCATCGAACGGGGTCTCGTGCTCGTGACGGGAAACGTCATCCAACCGGACGATTTGCCTTTGGAGATTAGGGAACTCTCCAAAAGGCCCCCGGCGGACCCGGCGAGTCTTTCCCGAGTCCCCGAACGGACGGAAAAACCCAAGGCCGGAAACGGGGGTTGGCCGGAGAAGTTTCTCGAGGCCCACCCCATCGGAACCGTGGCCCTCCCCAAAGCCCTGATGGCCCTGGAGGAAGGACTCCTGAGAAGGTCTTTGGACAGGGAAGAGGGCGTTCAGGCCAGAGCCGCCGACCTTTTGGGTCTCAAGAGAAACGTCTTCAAATACAAGTGGGACAAGTTCGAAAGCGGGGCCCCGGATCCCCTGGCCCTCGAGTTCGAGGAACTGCTTCCCCGGGACGCGAAGCTCACCGAAACCCTGGAACTCCTGGAAGAAACCATGCTCCGGATGGCCTTGGACAAGAGCGACGGAAAGCAGTCCGACGCCGCCCTCGCTTTGGGCCTCAAGCGCAACCACATGCTCTACAAGGTAAAGAAATATCCCGACCTGAAGAAGGCTTTGAACGACTGAGAACGGGCGCGAATCCCCGGAACCGTCGTTTCCGCGGCTCCCCCGCGCGCGGGGCGGCGGTCGCGTCCTTCGTTTTCGAATGACGACGCTCGCGTTCGGAACATAAAGGCCAAGGAGCGCGATTCGCGCGTCCCGGGAAAAAGAAGCCGTCGACAAGGCAATGGTTTCTTTTCTCAAAATCGAAGAGAGGAAAAAGACCTTCGTTCGCGGTCCCGCGCGAGCCGGGGCGGGAAGCGGCGGCGGGGGACGACGGGGTAATCGACGGGGCGATTTCGGTCATGACGGCCGCGAGAGGGTTGAGCCCGGTCCGGAAAAATTTCGTCGCGGGGATTGACGTCGGGGCGGTTTCCGCCGAAAATGCTTCGAAAAAGAAGACTGAAGACGAGAAGACTCCGGTCAAGAGGACTCCGGTCAAGAGGACTTACGGCAAGAAGACCGTTTCGGGGAAGACCGGTGCCCGGAAGGCTTCGACCGAAAAGGCATGGGGGCGGTGGAAATCCCGAGAGGAAGAGCCGAAGACGGGGGAACGCCAAACCCGGAACGGAAAAATCAAAGCCGAAAAGGACAGAAGCGCGAAAACCCTTCCGCGGCCGGGTCGGGCGGCGGGAATTCCGCCGATTGAAGGCGCGAGCGCCCCGCGTCAGACGGCCGAGTTCTTTTCGGGAGCCGCGCAAGGCGGGGTCCGTCCGGCCCGACATGCCTCGCGAAGGTCGTTTGAGCGGAAACTTGACGTCATTTCGGGGAGAAAAACGCGTTTAAGGGAGACACAAACGATGATTCGGAGAATTTGGTTCGCGACGCGTCCGCCAATCGGTCCGGAAGAACCGGCGCGTACTTGTGCGAATGGGAACGTCGTTGCCAACGGTTCGCGACGGCATCGAGATTTTCGGGGAACCAATTCGGGACATTGATTGTCGGATAACGCTTAACGGAGACGAAAAGCTTCGACTTCGAGGTTTGCGCGAAACCCGCTTGAGGGATTAGTTGTTCGAATGCCATATTGTTTGGCGACTAAAGGTGAAGGATGGACAATGGGGTCTTGAACAAAGCCGACCGCGTCAAACCATTTGAGTAAAAAATTTTGTGAGGCACAGCTCCAAACAGCGCGGCGGATATATTTAAATTGTAATCCAAGGTGTTATAATTATATGTCTTGGATTGTTCATAATCGTAAAACTCAAATTTTTCTTTGGTTACTCCAAAACCCTTGCAATCGCGAGAAGAACATTCGGCTTGACACTCTGAGCGCCAAAGACGAGTATTTTTCTTTTGGAAATCGACTCTGAATTATGGTGTTGTGGTTTTATGATAAAGTCAGGAGGGTTTTTCAAGTACGGATACTTGATTGGCTCTAATGGATTTCCGGTTTCGATTGCCATGTCGATGGCATTATCCATAATTTTTTCTGAAAATGTTATAAGGTATTCTTTTGGATCCTTAATAGTGCCATCATCGTACTTCTTCATATAAATACTCTTAATCGAAGAAGTTCATGAAAGGTTGAAGCACCGAAGTCAGTTGGTGTTCAAGAGCGAGGAAAGACTCAACGTTTTGTATATATTGTGTTTCCAGCCTAATTTGTTCCTCTAAAGGCGGGCAGGGTATCAAGATCGATTTTAAAGCCTCCGCTTTGATAAAAGGTATGGCGGTTCCTTCGGCAATATCGCTTAGAATTTTAGTTCCCGCTTTGGTTTCGAAAATTGCCTTCAGATAAAATGGACGAATTCTGTTTCCGTCAAGCTCTATCACATACAGATTTTCA
>JAITKT010000357.1 GCA_031278225.1 Deltaproteobacteria bacterium | reverse complement strand
AACGAAAGCCCGGGGGCCGTTTTTTCGCGAAAAAACACCCCGCGACCTCCCCCGTCGCCCCGGCCTTTCCGGGGCGCGACGGTTCCATAATCGGGCGGGGGAGCGGACGGGGGCCGGGCGAAACCGGGGAAAACCGGGAAAAAAAACCAAGGGAAACCCCGAAAACCAATCGCCGAAAGCCGAAATCCCCCCCCTTCCGGGACCCCTAAGCCCCCAAAGCCCCGAGAGCCCGGGGGATCCGGCCGCGAACGTTCGGGTGGCCCGCCGCGGGGGAATCTTGACTTTTGAAAATAATGCTGTAATATGCTGAATTCGTCGCCGGCGCGTCGCCGGCCGCGAAAACGCGCGAGGGACCCCGAAGGGGAATGCCCGAGCGCACGCTTCATCGCGAGAGGTGCGTCATGAACGATTTAGCCGTGCAGGCCATAGCCGAGAAATGCGTGGGCTGCGACAGGATCAAAACCGTGGGGGAGCGTCAGCTCTGCTCGGCCTTTCCGGTCCCTTCCGTGAAATGGAGACTGGGCAACTGCAACATGGCCACCCACATCAAGACCGAGACCAGGACCACGGAAAAGGTCCGCGTCGGACAGCAAAAACAAAAGAAGAAGTGAGACCCCGTCTTTTTTTCGACGGGTCGAAAATCCGACGAATCGCGCGAATCCGAGATTCGAACGAATCGAAAAAGCCTCTCCCGCGGGGTCCCCGGACCCCGCGGGAGAGGCTTTTCGTTTTCCGGTCCCGCGCCGGACGACGGGTCAAAAATCCCCCCGGGGGGGCGTCCCCAAGGGCGTCCGTCGGGGCGTTCCCGCGGTCAGAGTATCGAGGAAGACGTCTCGAAATCCAAGCGGGGTCCCCTGGGATAAAAGCCGCCCGGCTCCCCGTACCCGAGGTTGACGAGGAAATTGCTCCTGAACTTCCCGTCGGGGAAGAACTCCTTGTCCAGTTTGGCGTTGTCGAAACCGCTCATGGGGCCGCAATCGAGCCCCAGGGCCCTGGCCGCGACGATGAGATAGGCCCCCTGGAGGGACCCGTTTCTGAGCCCGGTCGTTTCGGCCAGCGCCTTGTCGTCCCTGTAGGCCCCGGAGGCGTCGTAAGCGGTCCACTGCCCGGGGAGTTTCTCGTAAAACTCCGTGTCGACGGCGACGATGACGGTCACGGGGGCGCTTTCCACCTTGGCGACGTTTCCGGGGGAAAGGGCCGGAATCAGGCGCTTCTTGGCTTCCTTGGACTTCACGAAGACAAACCGCGCGGGCTGGCAGTTGACGGCCGTGGGACCCCATTTCATGAGTTCGCGGACGGCCTTGAGGGTCTCGTCGCTCACCTCGCGCTCCAGGTACTTGTTGAAAGTCCTGGCTCCGGTGAATATCAGCTCCAACGCCTTTTCGTCCAAAACCCCGTTCATGGGAAGACCTCTCTTCGAAACGTTTGAAAAAAATCGGACCCGCGCCGGCGGAAACGAGGAAATCGCCGACGGGAAAAAACCCGGGAATTTCCCGAAACGATCCCTTTGTTTCGGGTTCGAAAAAAAAACATCGCGCGAAGCTTCGGGGGAAACCGCGGGGGAATCGCCGCCTCAGGCCATGAAGTCGCGCACGAGATTATTGAAATATTCCGGGTCGACGTGAACGAAGTCTATGACCGGCCCCCCGAAAAGCTCGTAAGCTTCCAATATTTCCTCGTCGGAGGGCGTCTCCGTCGAATCCATGACCAGAATGGTGTCGTAGCGCCCGAAATTAATCATGAAATCCGTCTTGTCCCAACTCATGAAGGCGGGGACCCCGTCCGGGTGCAGGAACATCTTCCTTATCCACGCGGGGGTTATGACCATGGTCTTGTTTTGCTCGAGTTCCATGAGCTTTTTTTGACCCACCATGGCGGCCAGGCAGTTGATTTCGGGCATGAGCCTGACCCCGTGTTTTTTGGCGAAATCCTTCATGTCGGGGAGGCACCTCTCCCCGAAAAAGAGCCTCACCTCGCTTTTGTCGGTTATGAGCCCGCTCCGGAGCGCGGTTTCCAGCTGCTTTTCCAGCTCCTCGATGAGACAGTGGTACCCCGGTTTCAAACGAATGAGGGTGACGTCGTAGGCGTCCCCCAAGAGGGCCAGGGCCCTGTTCAACTCGTCGTCCATGATGCCGCAATACACTATGACTCTTTTTTGACCCATGAACGCCTCCCGCGGACGAGCGGCCGAAACGCGCGCCCGGGAAGGCGCCTTTCGGCTCCAAACCAAGAATACCGGAAAGAACCGCCGTTTTTAAGGGGAGGCCTCCCGAAAGCCGCGAAAAACAAGCCCCGACGCCGACCGGGGCGCCGGCGGGACACTTCCCGGGCGCGCCCGCGGGCTTGAGTGAAAAATCCCGAGGGACCCCGAAAGCGGAGGATTTCCCCCGAGTTCCCCTCCAGTCACCCTCAAGTCGCCTTCGCGGGGCCTTCGGCGTCTTCCCCGACGCCCGTTTCGTCCGCGCTTTCGGAAAGGTCGGGGCCTTCCGCGGCGTCCGTTTCGCCGGAAACCCCGGACCCGCCGGGCGCGGCGGAACCTTCGGGGACTTCCGCGCCTTCCGCGCCTTCCTCGCCTTCCTCGCCTTCCTCGCCTTCCCCGCTTTCCGCGCCGTCGGGGGTCGCGCCCGAACGCGGGCTTTCCCCGAGGTGCCCGAAGACGAAATTTCCGAGCAACATCAGCTGGAAGGTTGTCTCGAAGTTCCCGATGAAGGGCAACCCGTACGGGGAATCCCAAATCATGAGGGCCCGGGGGGAGATCACGATCAGGGCGGAAAGATAGAGGTTCACGCCGAAAAGGGTCCAGGCCCCCAAGGCCGCGGCTCTCTCCCAATGGGCGGGGAGCTTGAAGGCGTTTAAGAGAAGAATCACCATGAAGGTCGTCCCGAGAAAAGAACAGACGATGAGTCCCAGATGACCGGAAAAAATCGCCATGTAAGGGATGGCGTTCAAAGCCATGCTCCCCGGGTTCGCGAGGTCCATCAGGGGTATGTATTCGCGGTTCTGCCCGAAGAATCCCGCGAACCTCAGGGCGTGTTGCTGCAAAATCACCGCGTAGGAGGCCGGGAGCTCCGGCACCCCCGCGAAGATCCACGCGAACGCGGGGTACATCCCCGTCATCGAATTATGGACGACGACCAAACCCAGGGCGACGTAGATCAGGAGAGCCGCGAAAATGACGACCTTGAGCGTCCGGGAACCCAACAAAAGGGTGACGAGGGTGATCATGACCAGAACGAAGACCTTGGCGGAATAATAGTCCCCGCCGAAGACCAGGACCGCGAGCCCCGAGACCAAAAGACCCAGGGTCAAAAGAGCCCCGCCGGCGCTTTTGAAGGGCTTTCCGAGCTCAAGGGAAAGAAAGACGGTCATGCCCAAAACCGTCCATTGTCCGACGCGGAAATAATCGGGAGACGGGAACCTCGCCCGAAGACGGGCGTTCGGGTCGAAATAATAAAAGACCGCGCTCGCGAGAACAATCAGGGCCATGATGAGGTAAGACGAGTTGTCGGGGAACAAAAGCCCCCCTTTCCCGAAAGCGGCGACCCCGGTTTCCTCCGCGTCCGCGGAGAACCCGGCGTTCCCCGAAGGCCCAGCGACCTCCCCGTCA
>JAITKT010000327.1 GCA_031278225.1 Deltaproteobacteria bacterium | reverse complement strand
GGAGGACAGGGAGGACATTTTGGGTCAGAAAACACACCCTTTGGGCTTCAGACTGGGAGTCATCAAAACCTGGGGATCCCGCTGGTACGGGGGCAGGAATTTCGGTCTTTTCGTGGTCGAGGACAAGAAGATCCGCGATTACGTGAAGAAGAAGCTTGAGGCGGCCTCGGTCTCCGCGGTGGAGATCGAGAGGTTCGCGAACAAGGTCAAGCTCTCCATCCACACGGCCCGCCCCGGCATAGTGGTCGGGAGGAAGGGCGCGGACGTCGAAAAGCTCAGGAAGGACATCGAGAAGCTGGTCGAGAAGCTCGCGAGGGACAGGGAGCGCAAGATCCGGGGGAACCGCCCGCCCGACGGCAAGAACGCCCAAAGCGCCCCCAAGCGGGAGATCATGATCGACATCAAGGAGGTCCGGAAGCCCGAGATCTGCGCCCAACTGGTCGCGGAGAACGTGGCCCACCAGCTCCAGAAGAGGATGTCCTTCAGGAGGGCCATGAAGAAGTGCATGTCCCTCGCCTTCAAGTTCGGGGCCCAGGGAATCAAGATCCACTGCGCCGGCCGCCTGGGCGGAGCCGAGATGGCCAGGAGGGAGTGGTACCGGGAGGGGAGGGTCCCCCTGCACACCCTTCGGGCCGACGTGGACTACGGCTTCGCCGAGGCCAAGACCACCTACGGGATCATCGGCGTCAAGGTCCACATCTTCAAGGGCGAGGTCATGACCAACGAGTCCTCCCCCGATTAGCGACCCCCGCGGTCGCGCGCCCGGCGACGGGGTCGCCCGTCCCTTTCGACCCGGGCCCCGGCCCGGAAATCCTTTTCCCCCGGGGAGCCCCGGCGGGGAAACCCCCCGAAATTTTTTGGAGTCACCATGCTTTCCCCCAAAAGAACCAAACACCGAAAACAGCAGAAAGGCCGGAGGGGCGGTCAGGCCAAGGGCGGATTCTCCCTGGACTTCGGCCGTTTCGGCCTCCGGGCCCTGGGCAGGGGTTACATGACCGCCCAGCAGATCGAGGCCGGCCGCGTGGCCATCAACCGTCACGTCAAGAGGGGCGGACAGCTCTGGGTCCGGGTCTTTCCCGACAAACCCGTTTGCAAGAAGCCCGCCGAGACCCGCATGGGCAAGGGCAAGGGAGCCCCGGAGGGATGGGTGGCCGTGATTAAGCCCGGACGCCTGATCTTCGAGATGGACGGCGTGTCCGAGGAGACCGCCCGCGAGGCGATGCGGCTCTGCGCGAACAAGCTCCCCTTCGCCTGCCGGTTCGCCCTGAGAGGAGAGATCGCGTGAGAAAGACCCCCAAAATCGATTACCTGGAAAAGAGCCTGGGCGAACTGGAGAGGATGCGGGACAAGGCCATGGAAAACGTGGCGAGACTCCGTTTCAGGAGCGGCGCCATGTCCAACGACACGAGCGCCCTCAAGACCGCCAGGAAGGAACTCGCCCGGACGCTCACGTTCTACAATCGGAAACTCAAGCTGGAGCGCGGCTCCGGGAGGGAAGGGTAAACGTGGAAGAAAGACGACCCGGCCAAACACTCACCGGGGTGGTGGTGTCGGACAAGATGGACAAGACCGTGGTGGTCCTCGTCAATCGTCTGGTGAAGCACCCGGTGTACAAGAAGTACATTAAGCGGAGGGCCAGGTTCATGGCCCACGACGAGAAGAACGTCGCCCGTTTGGGGGACACCGTCGAGATCATCCAGTCCCGTCCCCTTTCCAAGCTCAAGCGCTGGAGACTCGCGAAAGTCCTCGTGAGCGCCGCCTGACCCTCGCGACGCCGCGGCCAAACCGGAAGCGTCGGTTTTTTTTGGGAGAAGCATCATGATACAACCGGAAACCAGACTCACCGTGGCCGACAATTCCGGGGCCAAAGAGGTGGCCTGCATCAAGGTCCTCGGCGGCTCCAAACGAAGGTACGCCTCTTTGGGCGACATCATCGTCGTGGCGGTCAAGGAGGCTCAGCCGGACTCCAAGGTCAAGAAGGGCGACATCGCCAAGGCCGTCATCGTCCGCACCGTCAAAGAGGTGGGGAGGCCCGACGGGTCCTACATCAAGTTCGACGACAACTCCGCGGTCCTCATAAACAAGGACAAGGAGCCCGTCGGAACCCGCATCTTCGGGCCCGTGGCGAGGGAACTGCGCGCCAAGCGCTTCGCGAAAATCGTCTCCCTCGCGCCCGAAGTGATATGAGGGACATGCCATGCGCAAGAAACCAAACCCCAACAAATTCAAGACCCCCAAGAACTACAGGGTGGGCGACAAGGTGATCGTCCTCACGGGCAAGTTCAAGGGCAAGTACGGAAACGTGCAGACCTATCCGAACAAAAAAGGGAGGATTCTGGTCGAGGGGCAGAACACCACCTACCGGCACGTCAAAAACACCAACGACCCCGCGAAGCCCTCCGGCCGCGTCCTGAAGGAGAATCCCCTCCACGCCTCCAACGTCCGGGTCGTGTGCCCCAACTGCTCGCTTCCCGTGAAGCCCAGGATCCGGGTGGACATCATCGAGGAGGACGGCAAGCGCGTGAAGGAAAAGTCGAGGGTGTGCCGGCGCTGCGGGCAGGCCTTTCCGCCCGTGAAGAAGTGACGGCGGGAAACGACGAATTCATTTAACCGGTGTTTTTCCATGGGCCCTTCCATCGGGAGGCCGAAGGGAACCGGGATCCGGTGAGGGTTCCGGGGGCCGCGCGAGGAGCAAATGACGAGATTCAAGGAATTTTACGAAAAGACGGCGGTTCCGAAGCTCATGAAGGAGTTCGGGTACGGCAACGCGCACGAGGTGCCCAGGATAGTCAAGGTCACCCTGAACATGGGCCTCGGGGAGGCGAAGGACGGAGCCAACAACAAAATGTTGGACAACGCCGTTCTGGAGCTCTCCGCCATAACCGGGCAGAAGGCCGTGATAACCAAGGCCAGGAGGTCCATAGCGGCCTTCAAGCTCAGGGAGGGGGCCTCCATAGGGGTCATGGTGTCCCTGCGGGGGACCATGATGCAGTACTTGCTGGACAAGCTCATACACATCGTCCTCCCCCGGGTCCGGGACTTCAGGGGGGTCTCCCCCAAGGCCTTCGACGGCAGGGGGAACTACACCCTGGGCATCAAAGAGCACATCATCTTTCCCGAGATAGATTACGACAAGGTCGACAAGATCAAGGGCCTGAACGTGACCATAGTCACCTCCGCCAAGACCGACGAGGAGGCCCGTTTCCTCCTGGCGGAACTGGGCATGCCCTTCAGGAAGACCGACAAACCCCATTAGGAAAGGGAATTCGACCGGAAAAAGAACCCGGTCTTCCCGGTGACGCCAACGTCGCGACAAGGAGTCCAACAGGATGGCCAAAACATCCATGATCGTCAAGGCGGGGAGAAAACCCAAGTTTTCCTCCAGGGGCTACCACAGGTGCCCGGTGTGCGGAAGGCCCAGGGCTTATTTGAGGAAGTTCAATCTCTGCCGCATCTGCTTCCGCAAGATGGCTTTGGGGGGCGAGATCCCCGGGGTCATCAAGGCCAGTTGGTGAGGTGTTTCGCATGACCATGACCGACCCGATAGCCGATCTCCTGACCCGCGTCAGGAACGCCATCACCGCCAAACTGGACAGGGTTGACGTGCCCGCCTCCCGCCTCAAGGTCGCGATAGTGCGCATCATGAAGGACGAGGGCTTCATCAAGAATTTCAAGGTCACCCGCGACACCCGCCAGGGATACATCCGCGTGTTTTTGAAATACACGGACACCAACTCCCCGGTCATCAAGGGCCTGGAAAGGGTTTCCCGACCCGGGAGAAGGGTCTACAAGAAGTCGGAAGACATCCTTCCGGTCCTCTCGGGACTCGGGGTCATGATAGTCTCCACCTCCCACGGCGTCATGACCGACAAGGAGGCCAGGCGCCACAACCTGGGCGGGGAGACCATCTGCCGGATCTGGTGACGGGCGGCGGCGGTTTTTCCCTTTCGGGGCCAATGGCCCCCCGTCAAGCCCTTCCCGCTCCCCGGTCCCCCGATCGGGCGCGCGCAAATTTCATTTCAGGTGTCACATGTCAAGAATCGGAAAACTCCCCATAGCCCTCCCCAAGGGGGTCACGGTCAAACACGAGGCCGGGGTTTTGACGGTCAAGGGGCCCAAGGGCGAACTCAAGCGAAAGCTCCACCCCGGGGTCACCGTCGAACTCTCGGACGCGGAGCTCAAAATTTTCCCCGCGAACCCGGACGCGCCGGACGCGAAACCCCTCTGGGGGCTCTTCCGGAGCCTCGCGAACAACATGGTCACCGGGGTCACGGCGGGCTTTTCCAAGACCATGGAGGTGGTGGGCGTGGGCTGGAGGATAGAGGAAGAGGGGAAGGACGCCCTGAAGCTCTCCCTCGGTTACTCCCACCCCACGGTTTACAAGCTCCCCGTCGGGGTCTCGGCCGAGGTGGACTCCAAGGTCGGGAGGGTGAAACTCTCCTCGGTCGACAACGAGCTCCTGGGCGAGACCTGCGCCAAGATCAGGGCCTACCGTCCCCCGGAGCCCTACAAGGGCAAGGGGATCAGGTATCAGGGCGAGAAGATAAGACGCAAGGCCGGCAAAGCCGGGGCGAAGTGATCCGGGGCGAATCGTTCCGGGGCGAATGGTTCCGGGGCGAATGGTTCCGGGGCGAATGGTTCCGGGGCGAAACGTTCCGGGGCGAAGCGATTTTAATCCGACGGGCGGCCGCCCTCGGGCGGCAATCGGGAGGCGGGAGATGAACAAAAACATGAGGGCGATTTCCAGGGAGATCCGTCAAAAGCGGGTCAGGAAAAAGGTGAGGGGCACGGAAGCGCGTCCCAGGCTTTCGGTCTTCCGATCGGCGGCCCACATCTACGCCCAGGTCATAAACGACGAGAACGGGAGGACGCTCGCCGCCTCTTCCACCCTGGACAAGTCCGTGAAGGAACGCCTGGGGGGTTTGAAGAAGCTCGAGGCCGCCAAGGTCGTGGGAAAGGCCGTGGCCGAACTCGCGAAGTCCAGGGGCATAGAGACCGTCGTCTTCGACAGGAACGGTTTTCTGTACCACGGGAGGGTCAAGGCCCTTTCCGAGGGCGCGAGGGAAGGCGGACTGATTTTCTGAAGGCCGCGGCGAGGACCCCCGTCGCGGAGCGAAACGAGGATTTGACGAATGCAGCACAACAAGGACGACGAACTCAACCTCATCGAAAAGGTGGTTCACGTGAACCGCGTGGCCAAGGTCGTGAAGGGCGGCAGGAGGTTTTCCTTCTCCGCCATAGTGGTCGTGGGCGACGGCAAGGGCAGGGTCGGTTACGGCCTCGGCAAGGCCGCCGAGGTTCCCGAGGCCATCCGCAAGGGGACCGAAAAAGCCAAGAAGAGCATGGTTTCCGTTGACCTCGCGGGCACCACGGTTCCCCACGTCGCGACCGGAAAGTCCGGGGCGGGCGAGGTCCTCCTGAAGCCGGCCGCCAAGGGCACCGGGGTCATAGCCGGGGGTTCGGTCCGGGCCGTGGTGGAGGCCGCCGGGGTCAAGGACCTCCTGAGCAAGGTCATAGGCTCCAACAACCCCCACAACGTGGTCCGTTCCACCATGGACGCCCTGGCCGGGATGAAGCTCCCCAAGACCGTGGCCAAGGAGAGGGGGGTTCCCCCCGAGAGGCTGAGGGTCTGAGACCCGCGTTTTTTTCGGAGCGAGCGAAGAGGTGTGAAAGATGTCCGACGAGGGCAAAACCGGAAAACTCAAGATAACGCAAACCAAGAGCACCATCGGAAGGATACCCCGGCACAGGCGCACCGTCGCGGCCCTGGGCCTGAAAAGACCCGGTCACGCCGTCTTCCACGACGACTGCCCGGTCATAAGGGGCATGATCAAACAGGTCTCTTACCTTTTGAAAGTCGAAAGCGCGGAGGGGAATTGAAATGGAACTCCATGACTTGTCTCCCAAACCGGGATCCCGCAAAGCCCGCAAGAGGGTGGGACGGGGCGAATCCTCGGGTCTCGGGAAGACCTCGGGCCGCGGCCACAAGGGCCAGAACGCCAGGAGCGGCGGAGGCACTCCCCCGTGGTTCGAGGGAGGGCAGATGCCCCTCCAGAGAAGGCTACCCAAGAGGGGCTTCACGAACGTCTTCAAGAAAAAGCACGCGGTCGTGAACGTTTGTTCCTTCAAGGACCTGGCCCCGGGAAGCGTCGTGAACGCCGAAACCATCAAGGCCATGAATCTCGCGAAGGGTCCGGCCCTCCCGATCCGCCTCCTCGCCAAGGGCGAAATCGACAAGGCCCTCTCCTTCGAGGTCGATTACGCGAGCAAGGCCGCCGTCGAAAAAGTCGAGGCCGCCGGCGGAAAGGTCGCGATCGTGACCCGAAAGTTCCGGAAGGGCCCCAAATCCAAGAACCCCCTCCCCTGAGGGCGAAGGGACCGGCCTCCCCGCACATCTCTTCCAAAACCCCCGGGGCCCTTTTCGGCCCGGGACGGCGACGGACCTCAAAAGGACGTCAAAAGGATCCCGAAGGTGGCAAGTTCAACGAATCCAACGGCTGGCGGCAAACACAACGAGCTTTTGCGACGGGTGCTGTTCGTTTTGGCCATCCTCGCGGTTTACCGCGTGGGGGTCCACATCCCGACCCCCGGGGTGGACACGGCGGTCCTGGCGGAGTTCTTCACCCGCTACCAAAACACCCTGCTCGGGCTCTTCGACCTCTTCTCCGGAAGGGCCCTCTCCCAGTTTTCCATCTTCGCCATGGGCATCATGCCCTACATTTCGGCCTCCATCATCATAGAGCTCCTGACCGTCGTCGTGCCCCACCTGGGACGTTTGAAGAAAGAGGGCGGCGCGACCGGGAGACGCAAACTCACCCAGTACAGCCGCTACCTGACCGTGGGGCTCTCCCTGTTCCAGGGCTTCATGCTGGCCCTGGGTCTCGAGAAGATGCAGCTGGCGGGTTCGGCCTCCATAGTCATCGACCCGGGCCTCCACTTCCGGCTCCTCTCCATGCTGACCCTCGCCGCGGGGACCTGTTTCATAATGTGGCTCGGGGAGCAGATAACCGAGAGGGGGATCGGAAACGGCATTTCCCTCATAATATTCGCGGGCATAGTCGAGGGGATCCCCTCGGCGGTCATCGGGGTCGGGTCCGACATCCTGCGGGGCGACCAGGCCATTCTCCCCATGGTCTTTCTCCTCTGCGGGATGCTCGTCATAGTCGCGGGGGTGGTTTTCTGCGAAAGGGCCCAGAGGAGGATTCCCGTCCAATACGCCCAGCGCATGGTGGGAAGGCGCCTCATGGGGGGCAGGACCACCCATCTGCCCCTGAAGCTCAACCCCGCCGGGGTCATACCGCCCATCTTCGCCTCCTCCCTCATCATGTTTCCCGCGACCATAGGCCAATTCGTCACCAACCCCACCATCCAGGGCATGACCGAGTGGCTCAACAGGGGGAACTGGCTCTACAACGTCATCTACGTGGGACTCATCATTTTCTTCTGTTACTTCTACACGGGAGTTCAGTTCAACCCCGGCGACGTGGCCGACAACATGATGAAAAACGGCGGTTTCGTCCCCGGAATCCGCCCCGGCCCCAAGACGGCCGAGTACATCAACAAGATCCTCACCCGCATAACCCTTTGGGGGGCCCTCTACGTCTCCCTCATCTGCC
>JAITKT010000325.1 GCA_031278225.1 Deltaproteobacteria bacterium | reverse complement strand
CATGAGGTCCTGGCTTCTCTTCTCCAGCGCGTCCTGGGAGAGGGTATTGGCCTGGGCCTGCTTCCTGAGGTCGGAGTCCTTTTTCTCGAGCTCGGCCTGCTTGGTGTCGAGGCTCTTCTTGAGGGAATTGTACTTGGTCTCGAGTTTCTTCGAGGCGGCCTGGCCTTCCTTGGAATCGCCGATGGCCTTCCTCACGTCCACGACCCCGATGACGAAGTTTCCGGCGGGGGCTTGGGCGAGGGCGGCGTTTCCCCCGAAAAGCGCGAGGGCCGCGAGCGCGAAAAGCGCGAAAATGAGAACGTTCTTGATGGCGGGCATGGATACCTCTCGTTTGCGGGCAATTGATGTCTTCGATTGATTATCCCAAAAACCGGACGCGGCGCCGGCCGGCGGGCCGTATGGCGCGAGCCGTGCCGCGGAACCAACGATTTTAGCAGTTAATCCCAAAAAATTCCAGAGTTTTCGGCGGGGTCCGCGGGGTTTTTCGGGCGAATCCGGCCCGGGCCCCGTCGGGGAAGGACGGGGCCGTCCCCTCGGGACTGCCCGCGGACGGTCGGGAGACGCGAGGGAAAACGGTCGGGAGGCGGGGTCAATCAAGGGCTTTCCCGCTCGGGCGGGAAGGGCTCCGCGTCACCTGCGCCTGTCCATCGCCGCGGTCAGGTCCCCGGTGATGTCGACGAGTCTCGCGTTTTGGGCCGAGTAGACGACGCCGCTCTGTTCGGTGAGCTGCTCCGCCACCATCGCGAGACCCTTTTCCCTCGCGATGGCGGGTATGAGACCCACGGCCTTGTCGTACAGGGGCGCGAAGGTCTTTTGGGCGAGGTCTTCCATTTCCTTGGCGGCGTTGTCGCTTTCGGCCCGGAAGGCTTCCATGTCCTTTCGAATGGCGGCCTCTTCCTTTTTGACGGCTTCCTCGCTCATGGTCCCGGCTCTGGCTTCGAGGTCCCGGGCCTTCTTTTCAATGGCCGCCGACCTCGCGGTCAGCTTTTTGTCGAGCTCGTCGTAGCGGCCTCGCACTTTTTTGTTGGCGCCGGCGCCTTCCTTCGACTTGTCTATGGCGGCGCCGATGTTGACGACCCCGAAGAGCACCTCCCCCTGCCCCTGGGCGAAAAGGGGGGTTCGGGCGAAGGCGAGGGCGAGGGCGAGGGTTAGGGTTAAAACCGGGGCGAAAAGAACGGAAAGGGAAATTTTGGAAGCCATGACAACTCCGGGTTGGTTTTTTCTTTGATGAGGACGCCGCGCTCCGAAAGCCCCGGCGGGACATTTGTCCGCGAGCCCGGCCGGGGTGGGGCCGGTCACCGGCAAAATATATCATCAAAGCCCCTTCGCGGCCATAAAAAAGAAGACGGGACGGTCCCGGCCCGGCCGGGAACCGTGAATATTTTAAACAATCATTGGCGTTTTTATGTTAATAAATGATTTTTCACGCGTTATTAAGTGAAAATATACTAAAAATTCCAAATTGAGATGAATTCGCCGGGGCTCCCCCGACGTTCGCGGTTTCGTCGTCGACGGCGGGTCGCGTCGGCGCTTTTGCCGGTTCTTTCCCGTTTCTCTTTCCGTTCCGGCGGGTTTCGCGACTTTCGGAGAATCGGGCAAAGATCGGCCTCGGGATTTTCCCCTTCCCGACCGACCCGCGGGACGCGCGCGTCATTTTTCGAAAACCCGCGTTTCCTTTGTTCGGAAGACGCGGGGGAAGACGACGGGAAGACGCGGCCCGTCGCCCGCCCCGGACAAAGATTGTCATTCCGAAAACCCCGAATGCCGGGCCCCGTCCGAACGAAGGAGCCGATTTTCGCGAATTTCCGAAGGCCGCCCGGGGGAATCCCGGACCTTTCCCGGCCCGGGTTTCGGAGGGACAAGGGGCTTTGGGGAAGCGGCTTTTCCCGGCGGGGGACGGTCCGGAACCGGATGACGGCGCGATTTTAAAAAATTTTGCGGTTTTCCCCGAAATCAAGTATAATGAAGTCATACCTTTCGTCGCCAACGATCCCGTCATCTTTCCGAACGCGATTCATGGGGACGGATCCCTTTCCGGGCGCGTCGGGCTCTTGTTTCCCGACGAAAAAGAATTATATTCGACACGGGGGGAGCGTCGAAATTCCGGATTCCCGCGGTCCCCGGGGCTACCCCGCCGGCGGGCGCGCGTTTGTCGTTTCGAAAACACGGGGCGGTTCGGCTCCCTTCGGGTTCCGAACCCCGCGGCTTCCGACGGCGGAAGGAAGACGGAGTCGCGGAGTTCCCCCGTCCGGCGCGGCGCGTTTTTCCCCGAGGGGCCAAGGGGTCCCGCGGAGGTTCGGGGCCATTGACGGGTTTCCTTCACTCCGAAAAGGAGAACCAACCATGAAAAAATTTTGGGGGGTCGCGATTGTCGCGATGGTCGGCTGCCTCTTCCCGCCCGGTTTTTCCGGGGAGGCGGCTTGGGGACAAACCACTGACAGGGAGAAGTTGGCCGCTTTGACGGAGGGACCCTTCACCTTGGACGACCTTCCCGACGACATGCCGGGAACTACCCGCTACAAGGCGGCGCTGAGGCTCTTCGCGGGGGTCGGGGCGGTGAGGATCCTCTGCTCCGAGTGTTCCAATCGATCCGTCTGGGACCGGTACGAGAAAAGAAACGGGAACACCATAAGTCTCGTGGTGTCCCGGTTCAAGGACGGCGGGGGCTTCGGAGAGCAGCAGCGGGGCGCCGTGAACGCCCACAGCCGGGAACTGGCCGAAAAGGCGCTCCGGGGAGCCAACTGCGACATGCTCATGAGTCAGGTGAACCGTCAGGATTGGGACATCTACAAGGGGAAGCGCTTCTCCCGCGACTACAAGCTCGTGAAGTAGGGAAAACGGGAACCCCCCTTTTCGGACTTTTCCGGGGGGTCCCTTGGAAAACCCGCGCGGAATCTTCGGGAATTTTCCCCCGGGTTACGAAGCTTTTACCTTCCCCCCGGAACTTCGAGAGGGGGAAGCCCTCCCGGGCGGCCCCTTCTTGAAGTTTCGGGGGGATTTTGTTAAAATCGCGCGTCCCGCTTGAATCGGACTTTGATTTTATGATACATTTTGAGCGGGAACGGGACGCGGATTGGTCGGTCGCCGATAGGAAACCCCCCTTTTCGGGAGGGCCCCCGCCGGCGCCCCCGGAAAGGACGTTCGCCGCCGGGAACGGTCCCCGGGACAACCGGTCCGCCCCCTTGATTCGGACGCGTTTTGACATGGCCCACCGCGAAAAATTGACGAAACGGAGACTCACATGGCCTACAACAAGAACATGAAGGTATTGATCGTTGATGATTTCTTGACCATGCGGCGCATCGAGAAAAATGTTTTGCGCCAACTGGGGATCAACAACATCAGCGAGGCCGAGGACGGCGTCAAGGCCAAGGCCCTCTTGGAGATCGAGAAGTTCGATCTCATCATCAGCGACTGGAACATGCCAAACATGACGGGGATAGAGCTCCTTCGCCACGTGCGCTCCACGGAGCACCTGAAGGACATCCCCTTCCTCATGGTCACGGCGGAAGCCCAGCAGGAAAACATCATCGAGGCGGTCAAGGCCAAGGTTTCCAATTACATAGTGAAGCCCTTCACCGCCGACACCCTGAACGAGAAGATGGAAAAGATTTTTTCCTGAGCCCGCTCTTTTTTCCCCGCGGCGCCCCTTCGAGTGAGCGCGCGGGGGCGGGGTCCGGCGGATTCGGGTCGCCTTGGCCGCGCGACGGGTTTTCCCGAGGCTTTTTCTTGAAGTTTTCCCGCTGGTTTCCTTCCGGCGCTTTCCCGGTTTCCTCCGGTTTTTTTCTTCGGCTTTCCGTGAAGTTTTTTTCGGGGTTTTTCCCGATTCATTCCCCCGGCTTTCTTTCCGCTTTCCCCCGGTTTTCCCTCGAAGTTTTTTCCCGGCCCGTCTTTCGTCGTTTCGCGCCGGGCTGACTTCCGGGTTTCCCGGGACGGGCTTGTTTTGCCCGCCGCGGCTTTTGATCTTTTGGACATTGGGGCCGACATTGACTTTCCGGATTTCCGGAACCTCAAAGGTGCTTGACGGAAATGCAACTCACGGGGGCGACGCAACTCACCCTGTCCGTGTTCGTCTTTTTCTTCGGACTCGCGATGGGCAGCTTTTTGAACGTGGTGATTCATCGTCTCCCCAGGGACGACGTGAGCGTCTCCAAACCCCGCAGGTCCTTTTGCCCCAACTGTCTCGCGCGACTCGGCTGGCGCGACAACATACCCCTTTTGAGTTTCGTTCTTTTAAGGGGACGCTGCCGCGAATGCGGAAATCCCATCTCGTGGCGTTACCCCCTGGTGGAACTCCTCTGCGCCCTTCTCGCCCTCTCTATTTTCACGACGGAGGGCTTTGGTTTCGGGTTCCTCTTTTATTACTGTTTCGCCCTGGCCCTGGTCGCCGTGGCTTTCATAGACCTGGAGCTCATGGTCATCCCGGACCTCCTGGTTTTTCCCACCATGCTCCTGGGTTTCGTCTCCAGCGTCGTCTCCCCCACCCCCCTCCTCACCGGCGAACACCTCTGGGATCTGCTTCTGGCCCATGGTTGGCCAAGGCCCCTCGCGAGCCTCTCGGGGGCCGTCGCGGGAGCCTTGCTGGGCTTTTTTTGCCTCTTTTTCGCGGCTTGGGTCTACGAGCGCCGGAGGGGGAGAAAAGGCTTGGGGGAGGGGGATCCGCCCCTTCTCGCCATGATAGGCGCTTTTTTGGGCTGGCACTCCGTTTTCCCGGTTCTCTTCATTTCTTCCCTCCTCGCCCTCGTCGCGGTTTTCGCCCTGATATTCGCGGGAAAACTCCCCCGCGCCAAGAAGGGGGAGGGCGGTCCCCCGATTCCCTTCGGTCCCTTCCTGTCCCTCGCCGCGATTGTCTGGCTCTTTTACGGGCAGAGCATCGAACACTGGTACTTCCGTTTCATGGGAATCTGAAGGGGAATCCGAAGGGGAATCCGAAAGTAAATCCGAAAGCGTATCCGAAAGGAAACGCGAACGGGGTGTTCGGACGGGACTCCCGACCGGAGTCCGTCTCCCGCCCCGCGTTTTTTTCGGTTCTTGGCACGCATCGTGCTTTCATCTCCGCGGTCCCGAAGAGGGGGAAAATATTTCCCCGGCGGGTCGAAACATTCATCGGAGAGAGGTGCCGGCGTGACCATCAATTCCATTCTTTACACCCAAAGTCTGAGCATGCCGAGGGAACCCGCGTTGCTCTCGGTCGGCGAAAAACAAAACAATTACGAAAGCCTCGCGAACTATCTGGAAGCGGACGCGACCCTTTCGACGAGCGCGACGCAAACGACGGACACCGTCACTTTCGCCCTCGACAAGGTCTCCTCCAAGATGATAACCGAGCTCGCCACCCTGACGGCCGAAACCATAACGGAATATCCCGAGTTCAAGGATGATTACGTTCTGGCCATCATCGACGACGGGAACGGCAACAGGGAGGCCAGGGTTTACAGCCGCGAGGAGATAGCGGAAAGTCAAGGCGCGACCGGGGAGGAAAAGGCCCGAATTCTCGAAGCCTTGGAAAAAGAACCTTTGGTGGTGTTTTCCTCGGCCGAGGGTCTTCCCGAGTCCTCGAGCTCCGAAGCCGCCGCCAAGCTCTCCGAAAAGGTCGCCAAATTTTTGACCAACAACGACGAACTCTTGGATCTTTTGGACTCCTACGGTTACAACCCCTTCGAGAAGCTTAAGCTCTAGAGGATTTTCGGGTTTGCCGGCGGGTTCGCTCAGTCTTTGCCCCGGGTGAAATTTTTTCCCCGGCGGCCGCGACCTTTCGCGACGTCCTCATTGTCCCTTTTCGATTGCCTTTTTTTCGGATGTTTTTTCGGGCCGCGCCGGTTTTTCTTCCGGGATTGTCGGTTTTTCGGATTCGCGTTTCCCGATTGTTTTTTCGCCTTTCGATTGTTTCTTGTTTCCCGATTGTTTTTCCGCCTCTCGATTGTTTCCCGCCTCTCGATTGTTTCTTGTTTTTCGATTGTTTTTCCCCGGTCGGGATTGTTTTATCGTCTTTCGGTTGTTTCTCGTTTCTCTTTTTTTGGTTTTTCTCTTTTTCCCTTCCCCCGGGAAGGCCGGAAATTTCATCCCGGCTTTCCCGGGGGATTTTTTTCGCCCGCGCGGGGACGGCGGGATTTTTTGACCGGGCCTTGGTCGATCGGCGTCGTTCCGCTCCATTCCGCGCCCTTTCGCGCCTTCCGCCTCGTTCCGCGGCCGATCCGAACGGAGCCGGGTTCGCGGGCGGGGAAAGGGTTTTTTCGCGGCATTTGAATCGGCGGGGCGCGGGAGCCGTCCCCCCTTGGTCCGCGCGGGTCCGGGTCCGCCGCGGGTCCGGTCCCGGCCGGCGTCATCGCGCCTTTCGCGGCCGGCGGGGTTTTTCCGGGGTTTTTCGGGGGCGCGGGCGCGGGTTTTGACCTTGACTTTCGGGGACCCGATCCTTATAATTTTTCGAAAACCGGATCCCGAAGCCTTTGTCGAGGGGGCCGAATTTCGGCCCGCGTCCGTCAAGCGCGCGGGAAAAACTCGCCCGGGTCCGGGCCCGCTTCCGTCCTTTCCCCGAACAAGAACCCGCCACCGTTTTTCGGCCCTCCCCGGGGCCCGCGAGACCGAAGTGAATTTTACATCAGACGCATCAACCGTACCCGGGTCGGTAAAGTTAACCGAGTCCGTCCTGACCCTGGACGATGGCACCGCGTTCAGAGGGCTCGCCGTGGGCGATTGCCTCCGGGCCGACGGCGAGGTGATATTCATCACCGCCATGAGCGGCTATCAGGAGGTGCTGACCGACCCCTCTTATCACGGTCAGATAGTGGTTTTCACGACCGCGCACGTCGGAAACTACGGAACCAACCCCGAAGTCAACCAGGCCCCAGGGCCCCAGGTGGCCGGGGTTGTTTTTCACGAGCTTTGGCTCCCCGGGGCCGAACACTGGGATTCCTCGGCGGACCTTCCGGCCTGGCTGAAAGCGGGAGGGGTGGGGGCCCTGACCGGGGTGGACACGAGGGCCCTGACCCTGCACCTCCGGACCAAGGGGGCGAGAAACGGCCACATCGGACCCCTTTCCGAGGGCCCGGAGGAGGCGGGAAGGATGGCCCGGGCCATACCCTCCATGAACGGTTTGGATTTGGCCCTCCGGGTCATGACGAGGGAGCCTTACAAGAGACTCGTTCCCCGGGACGGGGAGATCCCCGGGAAAAACATCTTCCGGGTCGCGGTCCTGGACTTCGGGATCAAGGCCTCGATCCTGGACAAACTCCTGGGCCTGGGGCTCGACCTCACGGTCTGGCCGGGGAACGCCCCTTACGAAAAGATAGCGGAAGAAAAGCCCCAGGGCCTCTTTCTGGCCAACGGGCCGGGGGACCCCGCGGCCTGCGGCTACGCCGTCGAGACCACCAAGCGCTTCCTGGGGAAGATCCCGGTCTTCGGGATCTGCCTCGGGCACCAGATCATGGGACTCGCGGCCGGGGCCTCGACCTACAAGCTGCCCTTCGGGCATCACGGCCTGAACCACCCGGTCCTGGCCATCGACACGGGAAGGGTGATGATAACCAGCCAGAACCACGGTTTCGCCGTGGACCACTCCACTCTCCCCCGGGGGGTGAGGGTGAGCATGTGGAATTTGAACGACAAAACCGTGGAAGGTCTGGAGTGGGAGGACGTTCCGGCCTTTTGCGCCCAGTTCCATCCCGAGGCCACCCCCGGTCCCCGGGATTCCCTGGGCCTGTTTCAAAAGTTCCGCCAAATGATAAAGGACCAAAATGCCTAAGCGCGACGACCTCCACACGGTCATGATCCTGGGTTCCGGGCCCATAGTCATAGGGCAGGCCTGCGAGTTTGACTACAGCGCCACCCAGGGCTGCAAGGCCTTAAAGGAGGAAAGCATGAGGCTCATTCTCCTGAACTCCAATCCCGCGACCGTCATGACGGACCCGGGCCTCTCGGACAGGACCTACGTGGAGCCCATGACGGCCGAGGTGGCGGGGGAGATCATAAGGCTCGAAAAACCCCAGGCCATCCTCCCCACCCTGGGGGGTCAGACGGCCCTGAACCTCGCCATGGAACTCCACGAGAAGGGTTGCCTTTCGGAAAACGGCGTGGAGATGATTGGGGCGGATCCGGACGTCATAGAAATCGCCGAGTCCCGGGAGAGATTCAGGGACACGATGTCCAAACTGGGCTTGGACATCCCCCGCTCCGCCCTCGCCCACAACGTGGAGGAGGCGGTGGACGTGGCCCTGCGGGTAACGGGTTTTCCCGCGATAGTGCGTCCCTCCTTCACCCTGGGGGGAACCGGGGGCGGGATCGCGAAGAACAGGGAGGAATTGGAGCTCCTCGCCTGGAAGGGCCTTAACGCCTCCCCCATCCGCCAGATCCTCGTGGAGGAATCCCTGGTCGGCTGGAAGGAGATGGAACTCGAGATGATAAGGGACCGGGGCGACAACGCCATCATAGTCTGCGGCATAGAAAACGTGGACCCCATGGGCGTGCACACCGGGGACTCCATAACCGTCGCGCCGATCCAGACCCTGACCGACCGGGAATACCAGGACATGCGGGACGAGGCCCTGCGGGTGGCGAGGGCCGTGGGCCTGAACGGGGGCTGCAACATCCAGTTCGCGGTGCACCCCGGGACCGGGAGAAGGGTGGTCATCGAAATGAACCCCAGGGTCTCCCGTTCCTCGGCCCTGGCCTCCAAGGCCACCGGCTACCCCATCGCGAGGGTCGCGGCCAAGCTTTCCGTGGGTTACGAACTCTCGGAGCTCAAAAACGGCATAACCGGAAAGTCCGCCTGCTTCGAGCCGGCCTTGGACTACTGCGTGGTCAAGGCCCCACGCTTCGACTTCGAGAAGTTCCAGGGCGCCTCCTCGGTCCTGGGCCTTGAGATGCGGGCCGTGGGCGAGACCATGGCGCTGGGCGGGAACTACCGGGAGGCCTTGCAGAAGGCCCTAAGGGGCCTTGAGACCGGGCTTCTCTCCCTCGAGATAAAGGGGAAGGGGGGCGCGGGGTCCGACAAGGAGAGGCTGAAGGCCCTCAAGGCGAGGCTCAGGGAGCCGGAGCCCGAGCGGCTCTCGGTGCTGTACCAGGCCCTGAGGCTGGGGCTCACGCTCGATGAGGCTAGGGCCATCACCCAGCTCGACCCATGGTTCATCCAGCAGCTGCAGCTGATACTCGAGACCGAGGGCTTCGTGCGCGGCCCCTTCGCGCAAACCCTTCTGGCGGGGGGGAACCCCCCCTGGCAGGATTGGGCGGCGGTCAAGGCCCAAGGCTTCTCGGACGCGCAGATAGCGAGGATTGCCACTTCCGCGGCCGACCCCTCCAAGGGCCAGAAGGGCATCTGCCAGGGCGAGGTGCGAAGGCTCAGGGAGCTCGCGGGCTGCAGGCCCCATTTCCGGCAGGTGGACACCTGCGCGGGCGAGTTTTTGGCCGGGACCCCGTACTTCTACTCAAGCTACGACAGCCCGTCCCCACCGGAAGACGGGGATCCGGACCCGCAGGACGCGCCCGGCACGGGTCCGGGCGTGAGCGGCCCGGGCAAGGTGCTGATCCTGGGCGGCGGCCCCAACCGCATAGGACAGGGCATAGAGTTCGACTACTGCTGCGTCAAGGCGGCCCAGGCCTTCCTCGACATGGGCTACAACACGGTCATGGTGAACTCCAACCCGGAGACCGTGTCCACTGACTACGACGCGGTGGGAAGGCTCTACTTCGAGCCCGTGACCCTGGAGGATGCGCTCGCCATCTGCGAAAGGGAGCGCCCGGACGGGGTAATCGTCCAGCTGGGGGGGCAGACCCCATTGAACCTCGCCATGAGCCTCAAGGAAGCGGGGGTGCCCATCTGGGGCACCCCGCCCGAGGCCATATTCAGGGCGGAGGACCGCCACGGCTGGAACGACCTGGTAAAGAAGCTCGGGCTCTCCCAGCCTCCGGGCGACACCGCGTCGGACGCCGAGGGGGCCCTGAAGGTCGCCTCCGGCATAGGCTTCCCGGTGATAGTGAGGCCCTCTTTCGTCCTGGGCGGCCGCTGGATGCGCATAATGGCGAACGAAAGGGACCTCGCGCTCTACGTCCGGGGCCTTTCCGAGAGCGGCCTCCAGATAGGCGGGGACAGCCCGATACTCGTTGACAAGTTCCTGGACGACGCGGTGGAGGTGGACGTGGACGCCGTGGCCGACGGCGAGCGGGTGGTGATAGCGGCCGTGATGGAGCACATAGAGAGGGCCGGGGTGCACTCCGGGGACTCCAGCTGCTGCATACCGCCGTTCACCCTGCCCGACGCCATCCAGAAGGAGATAGCCCGGCAGACCTCGCTGCTGGGCCTGGAGCTTGGGGTCAGGGGGCTCATGAACATACAGTTCGCGGTCCAGGACGGCAAGGTCTACGTGCTGGAGGCCAACCCCAGGGCCTCGAGGACGGCCCCCTTCGTCGCCAAGGCGACCGGGAGGCCGCTCATAGAGGCCGCGGCCGGCGTCATGGCCGGCCGCACCCTCGAAGGGCTTGGCTTCCTGGACAAGCCCGCGCCCCCCCACTTCTCGGTCAAGGAGGCGGTCATACCCTGGGGCCGCTTCGTGGGCTCCACCGTGCTCCTGGGCCCCGAGATGCACTCCACCGGCGAGGTCATGGGCATGGACCGCAGCTTCGGGCACGCCTTCCTAAAGGCCTCCATCGCGGCCGGCACCGACGTGCCCCTCGGCGGCGAGATAATACTCACCGTGGCCGACAGGGACAAGGACCAGCTCATAGGGCCCGCGAGCGTCCTGAGGGACATGGGCTTTACCTTCCTCGCGACCCCGGGCACGCGGAAAAAGCTGAAAGAGCACGGGATAAATGCCGGCACCCTATACAACATAAACGTCCCCAGGAAGCCCAACGTGCTCGAGTACCTCAAAAACGGCAAGGCCAGGATGTTCGTGAACACTGCGCAGGACGCGGGCTCCATAAGGGACTCCAGCGTCCTGCGGGCCGAGGCCATCGTCCGGGGCGTGCCCATCATGACGACACTCGCCGGGCTGAACGCCATGGTGGAAGGGCTTAAGGCCATCCGTGGCTCCAAGTGGTCCATCTGCCCCCTGCAGGACTACCACCGGGACCAGGCCGGGAAGCCGGGAGCCTGAAGGCCGACAGTCCCGAAGGCCTTTGCGGGATCCACCTAACGCATCTCGCACCCACGCATCACGCATCACGCATCTCGCCTCTTATGGCCAAGGCCCCGTTCCCCTGGGCCAAGGCATCCCAACCCAAGCAACCTCAGGCGGAAGCCCGGGGCCGGACCGGGCGGGGGGATCCAAGCCCCCGGCCCGGAAAGGATCCAAAGGCCCGCCTCTCCCACCGCGCCACAGGGCGCTTTCCCAAGATGATGACTGACAAGAGCGAACAGCAGAGGACATTGGCCCGGGAAGGCGGGGCCCCGGAACCCGAGATAAAGGAGCTGGCGGGCGAGCTGCGCCTGCTCTTCGAGGTGAGCAAGGCCTTGAACGGCACCTCGGCCGAGCTGGCCGACCACCTGGACGAGACCCTTGATCTCATGGCCAGGCACACCTCCATGATCCGCGGGGCCTTCTACCTCGTGAACTCCGAGGGCGAGATCGTCATGGAGGCGGCCTACGGCCTCAACCAGAACGAGCAGAAGAGGGCCCGCTACAAGGCCGGGGAGGGGGTCATCGGGAGGGTCACGGCCACCGGCCAGCCCATGGCCGTGCCCAATGTCTCGGAGGAGCCCTTGTTCCTTAACCGCACGGGGGCGAGGGATCTTAAAAAGGAGAACATCTCCTTCATCTGCGTGCCCATCATCCTGGACGGCTGCACCATAGGGGCCCTGTCCGCTGACAGGCTCTTCTCCGACTCCGTCAGGATGGAGGAGGACATGAGGCTCCTCACGGTGCTCGCGACCCTAATCGCGAGGGCCGTCGCCGTGAGGCGGGACTTTGCCGCGAGGCACGCCGCGATGCTCGAGGAGAACCGCAGGCTCCAGGCGATACTCAACCAGAATTTCAAGCTGGGCCAGCTGGTGGGGCACTCCAACGCCCTCAGGAACATCCTGGAGGAGGTGGCCCAGGTGGCGGCCACCAACGTTACCGTGCTCATCCGCGGGGAGTCCGGGACCGGCAAGGAGATGATAGCGAGCCTCATACACGCGAACTCCCAGCGGGCCGGCCAGCCCTTCATCAAGGTGAACTGCGCGGCCCTCCCGGAGGGCTTGGTGGAAAGCGAGCTGTTCGGCCACGAGCGGGGGGCCTTCACGGGCGCCATCGCCGGCCGCAAGGGCCGCTTCGAGATGGCCCACGGAGGCACACTCTTCCTGGACGAGGTGGGCGACATGTCGCTCGCGACGCAGGCCAAGCTCCTAAGGGTCATCCAGGAAAAGGAGTTCGAGCGCCTGGGCGGCGGCGAGACCCTCAAGGTGGACGTGCGCATAGTAGCCGCGACCAACCGGGATCTCGAAAGGATGGCCGAGGAAGGCCAGTTCCGCATGGATCTCTACTACAGGCTCTCCGTCTTCCCCGTGTCGCTCCCGCCGCTTAGGAAGAGGGTGGACGACATAATGGAGCTCGCCGAGAGCTTCGCCCAGAAGTTCAGCCCCTTCCCGGACAGGCAGATCCGCATATCGAGCGAGGCCTCAAGGCTCCTCATGGCCTACGAGTGGCCCGGGAACATCAGGGAGCTGGAAAACATCATAGAGAGGGCGGTGGTCCTCTGCGGCCCAGAGGGCATAATAGAGGCGCGGCACCTTCCTGCCTGGCTGCAGATCCAAAAGGAGGACAAGGAGCCCCGCACCCTGGACGACGCGGTCGCCATCCTCGAGCAGAGGCTGATAAACGAGGCATTGGAAGCGACCGGCGGGCATGTGACCCTGGCCGCGGGAAAACTTGGGCTAACCGAGAGGAAGATGAGCCTGCGAATGGCCAAATACAAGATAGATTTCCGCAGGTTCAGGCCCAAGAGGTAACATTGGCCGTCCCCGCCAATGGCCTGTCGCGGAAAAGCCTGCCCTTTAAAGCGTAGTGATGATTGATTCCTTGGGTTTTGGCGGCATTATGGGTTCCGACCTAAAATCCAGGGATTGTTTACCTATGCATTAGAGGAATTTTGTTCCATACTTTCAAATAACCATTTGATTTTGCCGAAAAATATTGTGCCTGTAAGATTCGCGTCGCCTTAAGGTTCGCATCGCCT
>JAITKT010000274.1 GCA_031278225.1 Deltaproteobacteria bacterium | reverse complement strand
GCCCTTCCCTTAAGCTTCCCGTCCACTGTTTGGACGCGGCTGTGTTTTACGCGCTCTTCTCCATTCTTTGACCCCGTTCCCGAGGGGGCGTTCGGGGGGGTTTTTCGTCAAGATTTTTCATAAGGGTTTTCAATCGGGTTTTTCATCAGGTTTGTGACAAATCAACTCCGGAAAGGACAATTTATGCCGCGAGGCCTGACTTCCAATTCCAACGACGACGGCGGAACCGGCGGCGGCGGGGCCGGAATCCCGGCCCGGGCGCCGGCGCGCGCCAAATCCAAAAAAACGGGCCCGAAAAGGAAAAAGACCAAAGAAACCATGACCGGGGCGACGGCGCCCCGAAACCCGGGACGGACGGCCCGCGGGAACGGAGGCGGGGTCGCGCCCTCCCCGCCCCACCCCTTTTCCGGGGGAAACCACCTGAAGGCCGAAAGCACCATCCAAAACAGATTGGGGCTCCACGCCAGGGCGGCGACCAAACTCTCCCAGGCCCTGGAGGGCTACGACGCGGAGATCTGGCTCGCCAAGGGGGATTCCGTGGCCGACGCCAAGAGCATCCTGGACCTCCTGGGGCTCAGCTGCACCCGCAACACCCCGATAGCCATATTCAGCGCGGGCAAGGACGCCAGGGCCGCTTTGGACACGGCGGTGAACATAATCGAAAACAACTTCGGGGAGGAAGTGTGACCTTGAGGCTGCCTCCGACATTCGTTCCGGAAGGCTCCTTCTTCAAGGGCTTCGGCATAGGGACCTCCGTTGTCTTCGGTCTGGTTCATCTCTCCGAGTCCCTCACGGTGAGGCGCTATCCCCTCGTCTCCCCCGAGGCCGTGGAAAAGGAAGTGGAACGCTTCACCGCGGCCCAGGAATCCCTGATCGCCCATTTCAGGGACGCGACGAAATTTCTCCCCCCGGACATGGACATCCGGGACCGGGACATCTTCGAGATGTATCTTTCCCTCCTGAAAGATCCCTCGCTTCTGAAAAAGACCATAAACACCATAAGGCTCAAGAAGATAAACGCGGAAGAGGCCCTGGAGGAAACCCTCGGGGGGATCAAGTACGTCCTTTCGGAAAACATAAGCCCCAACCACAAATACCTCCGGGAACGCATAGGGGACATGGACCTCCTCCTGGACTCCTTTTTGGCCGTCCTCCACGGGAAGGAGCGCTTCCCCGCGGCCAATTTCCATCCCAAGTCCGTGGTCGTGACGAAAAACCTCTCCCCCGCCGAGCTCGCCGCCCTCCCCAGGGACATGGTGGCGGGGGTCATAACGGAAAACGGTTCCCCCACCTCCCACACGGCTCTTCTCGCCCAGGCCCTGGAGCTTCCGGCCGTCATGGGGGTGGGGGGGATCCTGGACAAGGTGACCGGCAGGGACGAGGTGATCCTGGACGCGAAGGAAGGGCACGTCATCCTCAAGCCCAACCGGGACACATCCTATTTCTACGAGATAAGAAAGGGCTCCCTCGACAACCGCCAGAGGGAAATCGTCCGCATGGCCCACATCCCGGCCCGCACCCTGGACGATTGCCCGGTCGCCATCCACGGAAACCTCCAGCTCGCGGAAGAGCTCCCCGCCGTCATGAGCCACGGGGCCGAGGCCATAGGCCTCTACCGCACCGAGATGATGTATCTGGCCAAAAACACCCTCCCCACCGAGGAGGAGCTCTTCGCCCGCTACCACGGCATAGTGGGGACCGTGAGCCCCAGGGAGGTCACCATCCGCACCCTGGACCTCGGCGCCGACAAGATGCCCCTCTCCCTCGGGGCCGGCCGCGCCAACCAAAACCAGGCCCTGGGCCTCCGGGCCATCCGCTTTTGCCTGAAACACCCCGACATCTTCCGCACCCAGCTCCGGGCCATCCTCAGGGCCGCGGGCTCGGGCCGCGCGAGGATCATGATCCCCATGGTCTCGACCCTGGACGAGATCCTCCGGACGAGGGAGATCCTCAAATCCGTGAAAAAGGAACTGAGGGCCGAGGGCGTCAAGATCCCCAAGATCCCCTTCGGGGTCATGATAGAGGTCCCCGCGGCCGTCATGATGATGGAAGAGCTGGGCAAACACGCCGACTTCTTCTCCATCGGCACCAACGACCTCATCCAGTACTCCATGGCCCTCGACCGCACCAATCCCGAGGTGACGGACCTCTACCTGCCCCTCCACCCCTCCATCCTCCGCATGATAAAGATCGTGATCGACGCCGGCGCCAAAATGAACAAACCCGTCTCCGTCTGCGGCGGCATGGCCGCCAACGCGGTTTACGCCGCCCTCCTCGTCGGCATGGGCGCCACCACCCTCTCCGTGCCCTTCTACGACATCCCCAAAATAAAAAGACTGGTCCGCATGTCCTTCATGAAAGACATGAAGGCGGTCGCGGCCGAGGCCCTCAAGACCCACACCCACGAGGACGCCGACACCATCATCAGGTCCTGGCTCCGCAAGAAGTTCCCCGACATCCTGAACACCTGACCCCGCTCCCGCGAGCCCCCCGCGAACGGTTCGCGAGCCCCGCCCGAACCGGCGGTCCGCGAGCGCTCCGGAATCCCGGCGAAACCGGAAAAAGACCCGAAACCGGGGCCTCCCGGGAAACCCGCGTCCGAAAATCCCTTCGAAAAACGGTTTCGAAAACCCGCGAATTCGCCGCGCGCGGCCGTTTTCGCGGGAAAAGCCCGGAAAACGCCCCGAAACGGCCTCCCCCGCCAAAGTCCCCCGCGTTCCCGCGAGCGCCCGCGTCCCGGTCGTTTCGGGGCCAATCGGGCCGAAAACCCGTTTTCGGGCGGACGGGCGACCCCGCGAGGGCCCCGGCCGCCCCCGGAGGGCCCCGGGAACCCCGAAAATCGCCCGTCGGGGAGGCCGTTGTCCCCGTTTTGGCGGGACCCGGGGCCCGCGGGAAGCCCCGAAAAGCCGTTTGAAACGCGGGCCCCGCCCGACACTTGACACCCGTCATCCGATGTGTGAGAATCGTCGGGTTGGTTTTCGCGAATTCACATTTCACGCGTTTCGCGAAAACCCGACAACGGGAAATCGCGCGGCGGGGCCTCATGACCCGCGGCGCGCCCGCTTTCGCGTCTCCCGCCTTCTCCTTCCTCGATTGAAACGTCAATGTCCGACGCCGCGACCGGAAACGGACGCCGCGGGGCATTTTTGTTTTTTCGGGCGGAGCGTCCGAAGGGCCTCGGGAAATTCGTCGCGAACGCGCGGGGGAGCGGGTGCCTTTTCCCCCGGGAAGAGGAGGGAATTTCCGTTTCAAATTCCCGGGGATTTCGGATTCCGTTTTGAAATCCCTCGCGCAATCCCGCCGAAGACCGTTTTCAATCATTTTTTGCGTTAGGCTCACCCGCAATCGTCTCGCTCCGTCACATCAGCCTATCCAAAATCATGCCGAAGACGACGCCGTCCGGACCCTTTCGGGGCCCTTGGTGACTTCCCGCGAGGGGAACGACCCCAAGGTTTCGTCTTTCGCAAAAATCAGGAGAACCGATGCGCATCGTCACCGTCAACCGCGAAAACGACACGAATTCCACAATCGAAAACAAAACCCCGAACGACCCTTCGAACCGCGAAAGAAAATCATTAAAATCATCCCTTCTCGTCCCCCTGCTCCTCCTGCTGATGTCTTTCGGCCTTTCCGCCTGTCAAACCGCGAAAAAAACGGCCCTTAAACCCATCCCCCCGGACCAGCTCCTCCAGAGGGTCGCCCAGAACAGGGTCAACGGCATCTTGAAGACGGCCTTCTCCCAGGTGGGGAACCCTTACCGCTACGGAGGTTCGAAGCCGGAGACCGGATTCGACTGCAGCGGGTTCGTCCTGTGGGTCTACAAACAGTTCGGGGTGGACCTTCCCAGGTCCTCCCGGGACATGATGTCCGCGGGGACTCCCATCGACAGGTCCGAGCTCAGGCCCGGCGATTTAATCTTCTTCAAATACAACATCTCCCACGTGGGCATCTACACCGGGGACAACAAATACATCCACAGCCCGTCGACGGGAAAAAGGATCCAAGAGTCCGACCTGAGCGACAAGGGCCGGGGCGACCATTTCGTGGCGGCCCGCCGCGTGATTGACAACAGGGGCGTCACCACCATATCCGAGGAACTCAAGAGCGAATGGGTCAAGCAGTCCCGCCACCAGACGACCCTCGCCCTGAACGACAAGGCCGCCCAAAGGCACACCGGGGCGAACGCCCGGGGCAACCGGACCGCCAACGTCGCCTCCAACGCCAAAAAAAAGAACGCCAAATCGACCGTGACCGCGAGCGGCAAGAGCCACAAGGTCTCGTCCGGCGACACCATAGTGGATCTGGCCAAGCGTTACGGCGTGACCGCCTCGGATCTCCTCGCGGCGAACAACATCAAGAACAAAGACAGGCACAAGCTTAAAATAGGCCAGGTCCTGAAGATTCCGGAGAAGAAAACAACCACGGCCAAGGCCGCGAACAAAAGCCCGGGGGACGCTTCCTCCTGAAACGGGAACGATTCCCGAGCGCTTTTCCCGAACCTCCCCGAACTTTCGTTCGACGATGAAAAACCCCGCAGCCCCGCGGGGTTTTTCATCGTCGAAAAGAAAGCGCTCGAAATCAGTCGCGACCTTTGTCGGGTCCGTCGTTCGGAAAACGCCCGCGAAGCGCCCCGGAAATCCCCCGGGGGCGAACGGAAGCCCGGCGGCGGATGACGGGGAAGGGAACCGAAAGAAAGTTAAATTCGTCCGGGGAGCCGCCGCGAATCTCGCGGGAGATAAAAGCGCCCGCGCCAAGCCCCGGGTTCCGCCGCGCGCGGGCGTCATTTATTTTTCGTCGCGACGGATGAAGCTCCGAAGCCAATAAAATCGCTCGCCCGCGGCGGGGGTTTTTCGCGCGGGGGAAGAGCCGCGGCCGCAAACCCTTCTCGCGCCGGGGTCGGGAGCGAGCCGCGATTGATAAACGAAACGGTTCACCAGGAATAGCGAATGCCCGCGAACAAGTCGTGAATCTTGAAGTCACCGTCGAAATCGAAGTCGTCCCCCAGGCCGTTATTCAAAGAAGTGAGGCCCCCGTCGACGTACTTGTAACCGATGTCCACGGAGACGTTGTCGGTGACGGCGATCGCGACTCCGGCCGCGACGCTCCAAACGACGTTGGCCGCTCCGTAATCAAACGTGTCGGTGTGTGTCTTTCCCGCGTATTGGATGTTGGTTCCCGAGTCCATCGAGACGTAAAACAAGCCCAGTCCGAATCCGACGCCGACGTAAGGAGTAATTTTCTCCGAAATCACGCGGAAGTCGTAGTACAAGTTTGACATGATCGTGTGAATGCCCATGTTGGCCTTTTCTTCGAAATTTATGGAGCCTTTCACCGGGGTGCCGTCGACCACCAGATTGGCGTCGAAGACTTTGGCGGTCGTGACGGTTTCGCGGACATGGTAGGAGTATTCCAACTCCCACCTCACGGGCACCACGAACCAATTGTAAAAGTCCAACCCAAACGCGTAGCTTCCGAAGAAAGTTTTGTTGGTGCCGCCGCCCAGGTTAAAATCGTTGTTTCCCAAAACCAGGTCGCCAAAGTCAAGCGTGTTTTTGACTTTAAGCTCGCGGTCGACCTTTTGCGATGAATAACCGCCCTTGAAGGACATGTAAACAATGTCCACCGACGCCGACGCCGCGCCGACGTTCGTCAAAATGAAGGTCAGAGCGACGATGATGGCCAATGAAAACTTCATGAAAATCTCCTTGGCGACAATCCGAAAAAAATCATTTCCGGGGTTTTGTCAAAAAGTATCGGCGATAAATAAATCGCGACGCGGGAATAAAAGCGCACTCGAACCGGCATTCGCCTTCGAAAGCGGTTCCGGCGCTTCGCGTCGCCATACCGGGGGAAATCATCGCCCGAGCCCGGGTTTTGACGCTTCCCGGACAAAAGCGCCGGGACGCGCGGGACCAAACCCGAAGTCAATCGGAAACCTGGTTTTCAAAAAAACCGCGGGTCAGTAGGCATAGCGAACGCCAACGGTGAAATCGTGCAATTTGAGGTCCGCGTCCAGATCGAAATCGTCGTACAAGCCGTTACTCAGAGAAGTGAGGCCGCCGTCGATGTACTTGTATCCGACGTCTATGTACACGTATTCGGTCACTTGGAAAGACACGCCGGCTCCGACGCTCCAAGCGAGTTGAGCGGCTCCGTAATCAAACGAGTCGGAGTACGTCTTGTCCAGATATTGGATGTTGGTTCCCGTCTCCATCGAAGCGTAAAGCAAGGCCAGCCCGAATCCGAGATCGACGTAGGGAGTGATGGTTTCCGAGACGACATCGCGAAAATCATAGTACAAGTTTGTCATGATCGTGTGAATGCCCATCTCCGATTTGTCGTTGAAAGTGATGGGTCCGGTGACCGTCGCGCCGTCGATGGTCATGTTCGCGTCGAAGACTTTGGTGTTGGTGACGGTTTT
>JAITKT010000158.1 GCA_031278225.1 Deltaproteobacteria bacterium | reverse complement strand
GGAAAGAGCGGAAGGAACGGAAGGAGAGGAAAGAGCGGAAGGACCGGAAGGAGAGGAAAGAGCGGGAGGAACGAAAGAAGAGGAAAAAACGGAAGGAGCGGCGGAATCCGAAGGCCCGGAAAGCGCGGAAAACGCCGGGACCACCGAAAACGCCGACCCCGGGAAAACCCCCGAAACGGACGAGACGGCCGAAACGGGCACCGTAAAAGAAACGGACGAAACGAACGAAGCCGACGACACGAGCGAAACGGAACCCGACGGGGACCCGGGAAAAACCGTCGACGACCCGGAACCCGCGGAAACGTCTCCCCCCGAAAATCCCTTTCCGATAACCCTGAGGATGAGGACCATCCACCACGAACCCTTGCGCAGTCTCATCTTTTCGGACTTCGAGGCGGAAGTCGAGACCCTCTTCTCCCTTGAGGCCAACGCCGTGTTTCTCGGGGTGGGAAAAGACGCTCCCCCGAACCCCGATCCCTCATCCCCGGAGCTTCCCGGGGAAGCCGCGGACGACGGGCGTCCCCTCGCCCTCTCCCTGGGAGGCTTCTCTTTGACTCTCCGGGACAAAGGCTTGGCCTTCAAGGCACTATCAGTTCTCGCGGGAGAGGAAGGTTTGAGTTTGGAGGATCTCATCGAAAAACTGAAGCTCGGGGCGAGTCTCATGGTTCCGGCCAAGATGGACCCTCTCGCGAAAAACGCCGACGTCATCGAAGGGGAGGTCCTGGACTTCCTGAGTTCCCCGGGAAGTCTCTTCGTCTCCGTCCATCCCGAGGCCCCCCTCGAACTCAGACCCCTGTACGAAAATTTGACGTTTCCCCGGTCGCCCGAAAACGAAAACCCCGACGGGATCGAATTGACGGACCTGCTCCGCCTCTGCTCCGTGAGTTTCGGGGTCAACGGCCGCGACCCGGTCATCGTTTTTTGGAGGGAAACGCCCCTGGCCTTCGACACGGACATCCGCCGCGGCGACGGCACCTGAGACCCTTGGGGGGGCAAAGCTTCGTCGCGAAAGCGGGAACCCGGACGCCGGGGACGCGCGGGACGCGGGCGTCGCGCGGCGGGATTTTCGGGGAAAAACGGCCCAAAGGTTCGGGAGGACCCGAAATCGTCAATGATTTGAAAACGGTCTCCCTTCTTTGTATCATAATCGAATCGGAGTTTTTCCCCCGAGTCCCGATCCCCGACCCCGGGACGCCGAGTTCGATTCGGGGAGTTCGATTCCGGGATTTCTTTTTTCGAAACGCGCCTCCCGTTTCCCGATCCCGGATCCCGTTTCCCGATTTTTTCGCGACTTTCGGCGAATTTTGGCTGTTTCAATGAGCGAACCCCCCAAAAAAGGCATGATGGCGAGCTTTTTCTCGTCGGTCCTCGAGCCCTTCCGGGAAAAAGAGAGTGTCGTCCTCCTCGAGACGGACAGCGAATACGGTCACATCACGGTCACGGAAAAATCCAACGTGAGGACCCTTTTCATGGGGCCCTTCGGTTTGGAAGCGGAGACCTCCATGAACGTGGACGATCCGGACGCCCCGGTTTTCGAGTATCCGGGTCTCATGTTCATGTCCCTTCCCGTCTGCGACCTCAACACCGACATTTTGCTGGTGGGTCTCGGCGGGGGATACATCCCGAGGCTGTTTCAGAATTACCTGCCCCGCAAGAACCTGACCGTGGTGGAAATAGACCCGACCATAGTGGACATCTCGGAGAGATTCTTCAATTTCACCCCCGGGAAAAACGTGAAAATCGAGGTGCGGGACGGGCTGGAATACATCTCTTCCGCCCCCAAGGCCCATTTCGATCAGATCTGGATGGACGCCTTCGACGGAAACTACATCCCGGAACATCTGGCCTCCGAGGAGTTCTTGGAAATCTGCCGTTACCACATAAAACCGGGAGGCCTCCTGGTCCAGAATCTCCACGCCACCAAAAAAGAGAGATACTTCGAGCAGCTTCTTAAAACCGCGAGGGTCTTCGGGGAAAGCCCCATGATCTTCAACGGGAAGAGATGCGCGAACTCCGTTCTCATGAGCCACAACTCCCCTCCCGGCCGACACCCCCTGACCTCCGGGATCGTCTTAAACCGCGTGAAAGAAAGACTTCAAACCGTGGGTCCCTACGATCTGAGAAAAGAGGCGCGGAAACTCATAAAACTCCCCTCGCTTCCCTGACGGGAGAGCCCGACGGGGGCGACGCGGGCGAGGCGGTCGAGACGGACGATTCGGATGATTCGGATGATTCGGACGAGACCGGCAAGACGCGGCGGGAAAGCCGGGCGAATTCGAAAAAAGACCTTGCCCTCCCCCCTTTCGCGGCCTTTCGAAAAACCCCCGGGGGCATAATCCCCGCGAGACGAAAACAAAGGCCGAAAAGCGGCCCCGGAAAGAAAATCGCCCCGGAGACAACGGTTGTCTCCGGGGCGATTTACTTCCGAAAAAGCGAAAACCCACCGCGGCGGGGAGCGAACGGCTCAGGCGAGCTTTATCACCCCGGCTTCCAAAAGGTCCTCCAGGAGATATCGCAGGTCGGTCAGAATCTTCGCGTTGAACTTCTTGGGCAGCGCCTTTTCCCATCTGTAAACGGTTATGGGGCTGACGTTCATGAGCTTGGCGAAACCGTGCGCCGACATGCCGAGCTGGTCCCGGAAGGCCACTATGTCCCCGTGAGCCGGCGCGCCGTTCATGAAGGAGTCGAAGAGGTCCTTCCTGAAGGCCAAGGGAGCGGAAAAATTGACGGGCGTTCCCTGAAAGAAGTTTATCTCCAAGCCCCCCGCCGCGGGTTTTTCACTTGCCCGTTTTAGCTCTGCCGGGAGCTTTTTTTTTTGACGCGACCGCCTTGCGGGCGGACGGAGCCGCCGCCTTCCTGGCCGGGGCCTTCTTGGCGACGGTCTTCTTCGCGGCGGGCTTCTTGGCCGCGGCGGCTTTCTTCGCCACGGGCTTCTTCGCGGCGGTCTTTTTGGCGACGGCCTTCTTCGCGGAGACCTTCTTGACGGTGGTCTTCTTCGCGACGGCCTTCTTCGCGGCGACCTTCTTGACGGCCGTCTTCTTCGCGACGGGCTTCTTCGCGGCGGTCGCTTTCTTCGCGACGGGCTTCCTTCCGGCGGTTTTCTTGACCGCGGTCG
>JAITKT010000128.1 GCA_031278225.1 Deltaproteobacteria bacterium | reverse complement strand
GCGCGTCGGGCGTCCGGATGTCGGGAAAAAAGACGGGCGCGGCGCGGCGGACGGAGCGCGTTTGTTCCGCCGCGGGTTTTCGCGCCCGAATCGTTCGGGCTCCGGAAAAAAAAACGGCGTCCGTCGGGGGCGCCGTTTTCGCCCGGGGACGAATTTTTCGGGAGAGCGTCAGGAGGTGCTGATCCTCGAAAAATCCGCGATGAGCTCGAAGAGTTCCGAGGTTTTGTTTAAGAGGGCTATGCGGGCCCGTTTCAGGGCGGGGTCCGGGTCGTCCACCAAGACCTCTTCGAAAAAGGCGTCCACGGGGGTCTTGAGGCTCACTATTTTTTCGAGGAGGGTCGCGAAGTCTCCCGGATCCAGGAAGCCCGGGGCTTCCGCTTCCAAGTCCCGGACGGCGGCGAGGAGGTTTTTCTCGGCGTCCTTGTCCAGGAGGGCCATGGCCTCGGGGTCCAGGGGAATCTCCTTTCCCCCGAACTTCTTTATGATGTTCACGACCCGTTTGAAGGTCTGGGCGAGGTCCCTGAAGCCTTCCTTCTTCTTGAGCTCTTCCAGGGCCAGGGCCTTCTGGAGGGAGAAGAGGGGCAGATTGCCGTTCACCTGAAGGACGGCCTCGGCCCCGTCCGCGGAAATCCCCTGGGCCAGCATGTGGCTCTTGAGTCTGGCCTTGAAGAACTCCTGGAGGCCCGCCCTCACTTCCTTCATGGGGACTTTGACGAGGCCCTCGAAGTTGGAAAGGGCCCTGTCGACGTGGGGGGCCAGAGAAAATTTCCAGTTCCTGTCGATGGTTATGAGTATGACCCCCAGGGCCTGTCTTCTCAGGGCGAAGGGGTCGTTCGCGCCGGTGGGCTGGAGGCCCGCGGCGAAACAGCCGCAGATGGTGTCCAGCTTGTCGGCCATGGAGAGGATGGCTCCGGCCAAAGTCCCGGGGAGGGGGCCCCCGGCCTTGGAGGGGAGGTAATGCTCCCTTATGGCCTCGGAGACCTCCGGGGTTTCCCCGTCGGCCAGGGCGTATTCCCGCCCCATGACCCCCTGGAGGGAGGGAAACTCCTTCACCACCCCCGTGACGAGGTCGCACTTGGAGAGCTCCGCGGCCCTCGCGACCGTGTCCCTGACTTCCGGGGCGAGCTCCCGGGCGAGGTCCGTTCCGAGACCGACTATGCGTTCCACCTTTTCGAGATAGGAGCCCAAGTGGTGATGGAAGACCACGTGCTCCAGGTCTTTGGCCCTGAGGGCCAGGGGAATCTTCTTGTCCTCTTCGTAATAGAAGCGGGCGTCCTCGAGGCGGGCGTGGAGGACCCTTTCGTGGCCCTTCCTCACGACCTCCATGTCCCTCGCCCTCGTGTTGTTGATGGCCACGAAGTAGGGGGCCTGGCGGCCGGAGCTGTCGGTTATGGGGAAATAGCGCTGGTGCTCCTTCATGGCCGTGGCCGAGACCGCGAGGGGAAGGTCCAGAAACCCGGAATCGAAGTGCCCGAGGATGGCCGTGGGCTCCTCGATGAGGTTCGTGACCTCGTTCACGAGTTCCTCGTCGAGGGTCACCACGAGTTCGGTCCCCGAGTCCTCCATTACCCTCTTTATTTCTTTCAGGACCATGTCCTTCCTGGTCTCGAAGTCCACGATCACGTGGGTCTCGGCGAGTCTTTCCTCGTATTCCCGGGGGCTCGTTATGACCACCCCCCCGGGATAGAGAAACCTGTGGCCGTAACTGAGCTTGCCCGCCTTGACCCCGGCGAAGGTCATGGGAAGCACGTCCCAGCCCAAAACCGAGAGGAGCCAGTGCACGGGCCGCACGAACTGATGCTCCCCGTCCCCCCAGCGCATGACCTTGGGGAAGGGCAGGGACTGGAGGATCGGGGGAATCATGGCGGAGAGGATTTCGCCCGCGGGCTTTCCCGCGAGGGAACGGCGCGCCGCGAGGTAGGGCCCCTTGGGGGTGTTGACGGTGAAGATCTCGGAGATGGGGACCCCCCGGCCCTTGGCGAATCCCTCCGCGGCCTTGGTGGGATTGCCGTTGGCGTCGAAGGCGGAGCTCAAGGGGGGTCCCGTGACCTCCTCCTCCACGTCCGACTGGGCGGCGTCCAGTCCCACGAGACCCAGGGCGAGCCTTCGCGGGCCGCCCCAGACCCACATCTTGTGGAAATCCAGTCTCGCGTTTTTGAGTTCCCTCGAGAGGCGTTCCTTCAGATAATCGATGGCGGGGCCGAAATAGCTCGCGGGGATCTCCTCGACGCCCAATTCCAGGATGTAGTCGAGCTTGGTCACAGGCTCACCTCCCAGCGTCCGAGCAGGGGGTGTCCCATCTCTTCCCGCTGCCGGGCGTAAGTCGCGCAGCATTCCTTCGCGAGCTTTCTCACCCTTCCGATGAAGCGGGTGCGCTCCGGAACGCTTATGGCCCCTCTCGCGTCCAAAAGATTGAAGACGTGGGAGCATTTGAGGCATTGGTCGTAAGACGGGAGAACCAGCCCCGCCTCGGAGAGTCTCAGGGATTCCCGCTCGTGCGTGTCGAAAAGATTGAAGAGCATGGGCACGTCCGCGAGCTCGAAATTGTGTTTGGACCATTCCACCTCGCCCCGGTGGTGGACGTCGCCGTAGCGGATCTCCCCGTTCCAGTCCAGTTCGTAGACGTTGTCCACGCCCTGGAGGTACATGGCGAGCCTTTCGAGGCCGTAGGTGAATTCCACGGACACGGGTTTGAGGTCGAAGCCCCCGACCTGCTGGAAGTAGGTGAACTGGGTCACCTCCATGCCGTCCAGCCAAACCTCCCAGCCTATGCCCCAGGCCCCCAGCGTGGGGGATTCCCAGTCGTCTTCCACGAAGCGGATGTCGTGGTCCAGGGGGTCTATGCCCAGGGCTTTCAGGCTCTGGAGATAGAGGTCCTGGGATTTCAGGGGCGAGGGTTTCAAAAGGACCTGAAACTGGTAGTAGTGCTGGAGCCTGTTGGGGTTTTCCCCGTAGCGGCCGTCGGTGGGCCTTCTGGAGGGCTGCACGTAGGCCGCCCGCCAGGGCTCGGGCCCGAGGCTCCTGAGGGTGGTGGCGGGATGGAAAGTCCCGGCTCCCACCTCGGTGTCGTAGGGTTGGTGGATTAAACACCCGCGTTCCGACCAAAACCGCGTCAGGGTCAGGACGAGCTCCTGGAAGGAGACCGGGGTCTTGATGCTCATAAAGGAAAACTCCTCGCGAAATCGGGAATTCGGGGGCCGAAAACGAATCGTGAAAAATTTTTCGCTTTCGGGGACGAAAAAAACGGTGAAACGAAAAAAAGAAAAAGCGGAAAAAAGAAAAAGCGGGGAAATAAAGACGGACGGGCGATCGGGCGGTTCGGGG